>CAZFUH010000379.1:0-3622 GCA_964522235.1 uncultured Rhodanobacteraceae bacterium | reverse complement strand
CTGTTCCCCGAAGGCCGCCTCGACCAGGACCTGCAACAGGTCGATCTGCGCGGGCGCAATTCCTGGCGCCTGCTGATGCACGAGGTGCCGTCGGTCGAGCTGCTGGAAACCCAGCTGGTCAATGCCGTCGCGCCGTTCATCATCAACGCACGGCTGAAGGCTCTGATGCTGCGCACGCCCGAGCGCGACAAGCACATCGTCAATGTGTCAGCGGTCGAGGGTCAGTTCTACCGCAACTTCAAGACCAGCAAGCACCCGCACACCAACATGGCAAAGGCGGCGTTGAACATGATGACCCGCACATCGGCCGCTGATTACCACGGCGATGGCATCCACATGAACGCGGTCGACACCGGCTGGGTAACCGACGAGGACCCGGCCGAAATCGCCGCGCGCAAGATCATCGAGGAACGCTTCCATCCACCGCTCGACATCATCGATGGCGCCGCCCGCATCGTCGACCCGATCATCGCCGGCTTCAACACCGGCTCCCACGTCTGGGGCCAGTTCCTGAAAGACTACGCGCCGACGGATTGGTGAGTTCCAGGCATCACTGCAGGACAGGCGGCCCGTTCGATACCTATCGCAGGTACTCGGGATTCAGCACCACCAACGCGTCCCCTCGGCAACAGGTGTTCGCGCCCAAACCCAATCAGGGATCGTCGCCCGGCCGCCCTACCATCCATGCCCGTTCCGGATGATCTCGGGGAACCAGCTGCAGGCCAGGATACAGCACCCGTCATCCGCCAGGCATGCCTTGCCCGGACCACCTGGAGTCTGACCTCTTCGGCGAACACGCACGAAGCACGTCGCCTAATGCCTCCTCGGCTGGTTCTGGTGCCACAATTCGCGTTGGACGGGAAATCGGCGCGGTTGGTCTCACCATGAACACAGTGCATTGGCTGATCGTTTCAGCGCTGGCGGCTACCGCGGCGAGCGTGGCGGCAATGCCGGCCAACCCGGTTGGCTGGATGCCCGACCCCGCCTACAAAGAAGTGCCGCCCGACAAGCCCCGGGCAGGTTTTCACCAACTGCTGCTGCTCAACGAAGAAGCGCTCGAAGACTGGTCGGAGCGCGTCGAAATCTTCGCCCTGCCCGACCCGGGCTCCTTGTCTGCAGCACAGCTGATCGACCACATGGCGGCCCAACTGGCCGTTCATTGCCCGAAGTTGAACGATCATCGGATCGAGCTGCCAGCTGCGGAGAGCCAACGAACCGCCATTGCCTTGTGGCATTGCCCGGAAAACCAGGATTCGGGACGGGGCGAGGTGAAGTCGGTCAAGGTGATTCGGGACGCGGACAACGCCTTCGCGATGGTGGCCGAGGGCAGGTACCCGGTGTTTTCAGAAGGCAGCACCCCGCTGCTCCGCGTTCAACTTAAACGCTGGTCGGACATGCAGGTTAGCTTCCAATTGTGCACCGCGTACAATCTCCCGGGCTGCCTGCCGGACCCGAATGTGCTGGCCGCGGCGCCCGCTGCAGACCCCGGGCCAGATGAAAACGAGGCAATCCGGCGCACCGAGGCGCGCGGGCTGCAGATTTTCCACCAGGACCAGTTGGCTTGGCACGCCACGGACTATGCCCGGTCGCAGGGCCTGCTGAACGACCTCAAGGGCGCTGGCCATTTTCTCGCCATGCCAGCCGCCGATGGTGCCGGCAGCGTTTATTTCGTCGCCGAGCGCAGCCGGCGCCGACCGCGAGGGCTTAGGATCGACATCGATGCGACCGGCAAGGCGTCGACCGGTGGCATTGACGAGCGATTGACCGAAGAAGCGGAACAGCGTTACCGCGCCTTGCGCGCTGCCGTCTCCCGCGCCGAGATCAAGCTTTGCACCCCGACATGGAACACCGTGGTACTGCCGCACGAGTCGGACGAGGGCTGGCTGGTCTACGTTCTCAGCGCCTCAGACCAACAGGGAATCACATTCATTGGCGGGCACAACCGCATCAAGGTCACGACCAGGGGCAAGGTCGAGTCCGTCGAACACTCCGCGAACTCCTGCGTCAGAATCGATACCAACGACGGGCCACAGGGCCATGAGGAGTTCACCTATCACGTCGTTACACACGTGATTTCGGACATGCCCTGGGAGACCCATCTGTTCCAGTCCCGGACGCTCGACAAACCTTTGATCGTGCCCACCGCGCAGGCTGTATGGCGGGTCGACGCCGGCCGCCTGCAGCGACTCGCCCTCGACTAACGACGCGCATCGGGCTCAGAATTATCGGGATCAGGTTCGCGCTCCTTCTCTCCTTCGACGTCATGGCTCGTCCCTCCAAAGCGTCCGTCATAGGCAGCCCATTCCTTGAATCCGTGGGGCTGCACGAAGAGCGTGTGGTGGCGGGCTCCTATCCGTTCTCCCTCGCATCGATCATGCGTGGGCTGCCACTGACGTTCACGACTCCGATAACGTTCCTGGTCGGCGAGAACGGTTCTGGCAAGTCAACGCTGCTCGAAGCGCTGGCCTGGGCCCTGGGCTTCAACGACCAGGGCGGCGATCGTGCCAATTCCTATGCCGAAGGGGCAGACGGTCACTCGCTGGGTCGAGCCCTGGCCCTTCGCTGGCGCAAGAAGGTCTTCGGGGGCTTCTTTCTGCGCGCCGAGACGTTTTTCAACTACGCACGTTACCTGGAGGACGCGGACAGCTCGTTCGGACTCTACGACGGCATCCCGCTAAACCAGCGCTCGCACGGCGAGGCCTTTCTGGCCTTGTTCCAGAATCGGTTTGAGGATGGAACCTACCTGCTCGATGAACCCGAGGCGGCGCTGTCACCCAGCCGCCAGCTGACTTTTCTTTCGGTGCTGCACGATCTTGCTCGGACCCGTGCCGCGCAATTGATCATCGCCACGCATTCGCCCATTCTGCTGACGTTGCCGGGTGCGCGGGTGTTGAGTTTCAGCGATGAGGGAATCGAAGAGGTCGACTATCAGACTACTGAACATTTCAGATTGACCAGAGATTTCCTCAACGCTCCGGAACGCTACTTCCGCCACCTCTTTGCGGCCGACGAGGAAAGCTAGCCATCGAAACCGGGATCAGAGTCGAATGGCGCTTGCTTGAGCTCCGGTAGCGCCATCCTTCCCCCTAATGAATCAAGGAGTTGCGCCGGGAGCCGACGGCCAAAACGGCGCTAAGTAAGCACCATTCGACCCTGACCCGGGTTTCGGGGCGCAGCGTCGCGGCAGTGGGCAGCGAGTGCAAGCGCGGCTATCCTCCCGACGGTCTTGGCATTCTTGGCGACGATGGATTCCACCGCGCACCAGCATACGACGGCATGGCTGCTCGACCGCGCGCGCGCTGGCGACCGCTTGGCGCGCCAGCAGTTGGTTCAGCGCGTCGAGCCCCTGCTCCGACGCTTCGCGCGCGGGCGTATCCCGCAACTGCTTCGTCATCGCGAAGACACTGCCGATCTCGTCCAGCTGACCTGGCTGAAGGTGCTGAACAAACTCGACGGCATCGACGCCGGCGAACCCGGAGCCTTCTTTGCCTATCTGCGCGCGGTGCTGATCAATGCGCTGCGCGAGTCGTTGCGCCGCGAGGCGGCCGCGCCAGTTGCCGCCGGGGGTGAACTGGCCGACAAGGCGGAACGGGCGCGGACGGGCACGCTCTCCCTTGATGAG
>CAZFUH010000378.1:0-3655 GCA_964522235.1 uncultured Rhodanobacteraceae bacterium | reverse complement strand
GCCGCCAACGAGTTCTTCCGCTCCACCGACAGCGGCAGCACCTGGACCAACACGGCCTCGAACCTGCCGCAGCACCAGCACTTCTGGGGCCAGCGCATCCTGCCGCATCCGACCGTGCACAACCGGGTCTTTGTTGCCGGTTCCGGCTACAGCAATCCGGCGGTATTCGTGTCCGACAATGCCGGGCTGAGCTTCACGCCGTTCAACACCGGCCTGCCCGACACCCTGGTCCTGGACCTGGCGATCTCGCCCGATGGCACGCACCTGTTCGCCGCCACCGAGGTCGGTGCCTATTGGTACGACGCCGGCCAGGGCAGTTGGATCGATATCGTTGGCACCGGCGGGCCGGCGCAGAGCTACTGGGATGTAGATTTCGTCGCGCCGCTGCACACCGCACGCTTCTCGACCTATGGCCGTGGCATCTGGGATTTCAAGCTCGATGCGCTGGAGTTCGATCCCGTCGTGGTCAATTTCGGTACCGTGACGGTTGGCGGCGGGCCGTTCCATCACGATTTCAACCTGACCAATGTCAGCCAGGCCGAGGTTCTCATTCAGATCATGGAAGTGCCGCCAGCACCGTTGCAGTACCTGCAGCACAACTGTCCACCGACACCGTTCACCCTGCTGCCCTTGCAGGCGTGCCAGTTGCGGGCGGTGTTCGATCCGATCTCGCCCGGCAGCTTCCAGTCCACACCGAGTCTCGCCAGCTCGCCGAGCAACGCCACCAGTTTCACACTGAAAGGCAAAGCGGTCTCGGCGGCGGACGGCATCTTCTACAACGGTTTCCAGTAGTCGCGCTGCACCCCGGAACGCGACAGCCGGCCCGGTGCGGGCGATCGCATGGCAGGAATTGCAACAGCCACCGCGGCTTCTGATCCCGGGAAGCCGCGGTGTTGCCGAGATCCGGACTCGAATCCTTACAACGTGTAGAGGAAAGCCACCAGATCGCGCTTTTCCGTTTCGCTGAGCTGGGTGCCGAGCACCAGGTTGAAGAACTCGACGGTGTCGTCCAGGGTCAGCAAACGGCCATCATGCAGATACGGCGGCGAGTCCTTGATGCCGCGCAGCGGGAAGGTCTTGATCGGACCGTCGGCGCTGGCCATGCGGCCGTTGATCATCTGCGGCTCGAAAAAGCGCTCGACCTTCAGATTGTGCATCAGGTTGTCGGTGTAGTACGGCGGTGCATGACAGCTCGCGCATTGCGCCTTGCCGTGGAACAGCTCTTCGCCACGCAACTCGGCCGCGCTGGCCTTGTCCGGATCGAGGCGCCCGAACAGATCCAGTTTCGGCGCCGGCGGAAAATCGAGCAAGGCCTGGAACTCGCCCATGAAGTGCACCTGGCTGCCACGCTCGAGAATGTTGACGCCCTTCTTGGTCGCCGTTACCGGATCGCCATCGAAGTACGCGGCGCGCTGCTCGAACTCGGTGAAGTCCTCGACCGTCTTCAATGCCCGCTGCGAACCGAACAGACGCTGGATGTTGACTCCGCGCAGCGTCGGGGTGTCGATGCGATGACGAAACGCCTGCGGCCGGATGTCTCCGACCAGATGGGTCGAGGCATTGGAATGGCCATTGGCGTGGCAGTCGAAGCAGGTCACTCCGCGGCTCGGCCGTTGTGAACGACGATCTTCGGTCTGGTTGAACTGCTGCTGCGCGAATGGCGTCACCAGCAGACGCAGGCCTTCGAGCTGCTTCGGATTGAGAACACCGTTGAACAGCTGGTGGAAGTTGTCGATCGTGACCAGCTGCCCCTGGGAGACATCGCCCAGATCCGGTCTCGTGGTGAGAAAGATTGGCGCCGGAAACTCGGGAAGAAAATGATCGGGCAGGTCGAAGTCGAGGTCGAAACGAGTCAGATCGCGCTGCTCCTGGCGCAGGATCTCGTCAATATGAAACTGCGGGAAGACCATGCCGCCCTCGTCGTGATTGGGGTGCGGAAGCGGCAGGAAGCCGGCCGGGAACAGTTTGCGGCTGCGGATCTGATCTGGACTCAGTGCCGCCAGCGCCTGCCAGCTCGTGCCCTCTGGCGGCCGCGCGCGCACGCCGCCCTGGACCGGCTTGCCGCGCGACATCGTGATGCCTTGCACTGGGCGGTCGGAGAGATCGTAGCGCTGTTCCAGCAGCGTTTGGTGGCGCTGCGTGATTGCCGGCTTGGCGCGACGCATTCGCTCCATGACCTGCGCGAAGTCTTCTTCGATCACGACCGGCGAATAGCTGGATTTGCCCCGCTCAGCGACGTCCTGCGCCGCTGCGATACTGGCGACCAGACTCACTACTGCAGTGATGGCCACGGACGCGGTTCGATGACTGGCTTGAGACGGTCTCATGTTCTGCCCCCTCTGGCTTCGATGAACTGACGCTTGGCTGGCGACCGCTACGACCGCAGCGGCATCTCGACCGTAGACCCGGGCTTCATCGGGGTAAAATCGTTTCTCATGATCGTCGCCATTGACCAGGGCTATAGCGACAGTCAACGATGGCGCTGCACGTTCACGGCGTGATGGCGATCAAGCTCTGAAGTTGACCACCGTCTCCGAACGGCTTGATCCGCCGATCCTGCAAACATCAACGCGGCAGTTCGGCGAGCCGGCGTTCCAGAAAGCGGCGTTCGGGCGATTGCCGGGCCAGGGCCAGCGCGCGCCGATATGCAGTGCGAGCCTCGTCGTCGCGACCCAGGCGTCGGCAGAGATCGGCGCGCGCGGCGTGGGCCAGGTGATAGCCGGACAGCAGGTCATCCTGCAGCAGGGTGTCGATCAACATCAGGCCTGCCTCGGGACCGTCGCGCATCGCGATCGCGACGGCGCGATTGAGTTGCACGACCGGCGATGGATCGGCGCGCTGCAACAGATCGTACAGTCCGACAATCTGCGCCCAATCGGTCTGTGCCGAGGTCGGCGCCAGGGCATGGACGGCAGCGATCGCGGCCTGGAGGCTGTAGGGACCAATCCGGCGCGTCGCCAGCGCCCGCTGGACCAGAGCATCGCCTTCGGTGATCAGCGCCCGGTCCCACAGGCTGCGATCCTGGGCATCGAGCAGGATCAGTTCGCCGCTTGCCGAGCTGCGCGCAACGCGGCGCGATTCGTGCAACAGCATCAGCGCCAACAACGCCATGACTTCGGCATCGGGCAACAGCTCCAACAGCAGGCGACCGAGCCGGATCGCTTCAGCGGACAGATCATGGCGGGTGACCTGATCACCTGTGGACGCCGAATAGCCCTCGTTGAACACCAGGTAGATCACCTGCAGGACACTGTCCAGCCGCTCGGGAAGTTCGGCCCGCACCGGCACCTGATACGGAATGCCGGCATCGCGGATGCGCGCCTTGGCACGGACAATGCGCTGGGCCACGGTCGGCGCCGGCACCAGGAAGGCGCGGGCGATCTCCTCGGTGGTCAGATCGCAGACTTCGCGCAGCGTGAGCGCGATGCGCGCCTCGCGTGGCAACTTCGGATGACAGCAGGTGAACACCAGGCGCAGGCGGTCGTCGTCGACCTGGTCGGGATCCTGGTCGGCGGGGTCGGCGGGCTGGGTATGCAGGCGCTCAGCGATCTCGTCCATCGCGGCATCGAATCGGGCGCGCCGACGCAGGCCATCGATGGTCTTGAAACGACCGGCGGAGATCAGCCAGGCGCGCGGGTTTGCCGGTACGCCCTCG
>CAZFUH010000377.1:0-3679 GCA_964522235.1 uncultured Rhodanobacteraceae bacterium | reverse complement strand
CGGGCAGGTGGATGCACTGGCTGCGCGCGGTGACCCGCGGCTGGGCGATGTTGCTTTGACTGACCAGGATGGAACCCGAACCGGCACTACCGACGACGTTCTGCGCCGCAGTCCACGACGAGGCGCCGGCAGTTGCCTCCGGCCACAGCGCCAGGTCGCCGGTCACGTCGAAGTCGCCGAACAGCACCAGCGGCTGCAGCGCCGGACGCTCATAGGCGCCGAGGTCGCCGGAGCCCATCAGGTTCGAGACGATCGGCAGGTCGATGCCGCGCTGGACGCCGACAAGGTCCGGGCCGCCGCCGGTGCTGGCGAAGTCGACCGCTGGCGAGGCCGCGCGCAGCCGGTAGTTGCTGCGGGCCGGATCGACGAAGCGAGGATCGGTTTCCAGCACGTACGGGGTGTTGCCACCGTCGAGCGAATGGCGCTCGCTAGTGATCACATTCTGTGCGAATCGCGTACCACCGCTGTGCACCAGGGAGGTTTTTCCAGGCTGCCACAGAACGGAGCGCTGCAAGCGGAATACGCCATCGCTGCGAATGACATGCTCTGTGCCAATGGCGTTGCCGGCGAACGTGCTGTTCTCCAGCAGTACGTCGACGTCGTCCTCGGCGCGGATCAGTTCGGCGCTGGTAAGGTTGTCGCGCCATATCGTATTCACTGCATCGATGTGGGTGTCTCCGCCGATTGCGCGCAATACACGGCCACCGCGATTTCCCGACAGCTCCGTGCGTTCCATGAACAGGCTATTGTCTCGATCCACGAACAACACCGGGCCACCAGTAGGCTGACCGTTCGAACTCTGGTCGGCATTGCCGGTTATGTAGGAACAGGGCCGGCCATTCGGACAGGGCAAGGCCGCCGGCACTCCTGCAGTGTATGGGTTGATGCGCAGCCCGCTATAGCCAACCGGCAACAATAGTCCCGGCGTGCGCTCAAGGTAGGCGGCGGCACCGTTTGGCGCGGCGTTGTCGATCAAACTGGCGTTGCGGATCTCGGCCAAGGAAGCAGGGTCGACCACGAAGCCGCCGCGGTCTTCAGCCCATTGATATAGACCACCTCCGGCGACCGAGGCGAAGTTGTCGCGGATCGTTGTCTGCCTGACGGGGTCGGTGCTGTACAACTGCAATCGCGCAAACGCGTCGTCCGACACCGACATCAGCGAAATTCCGCCGCCATAGCGTGCCTGGTTGGCGTAGATCGGGCCGGCACCCCCGACACCTGGACTGCCGATGTAGGCATAGCTGGTGCGGTCGCTTCCGATAATCTGGATGCCACCGCCATAGCCTCCCTGGCCATTGCTTCCCAGCGCCTCGTTGAAGGCGATCCAGCTGTCCGGGGCATTCATGGTCAACTTTCCGCCATCGAGATAAATGCCGCCGCCGGAGTAGAACGCGGTGTTCACCTGGATCAAAACGTTGTTGGAGAGCAGCAACTCGGCGTTTGGTCCGAGCCCCTCGGCGTAGATGCCGCCGCCGTAGTGGGCGCTGTTGTTGCTGATCGTGCTCTCGATGATTTCGAGCAGGCCGTCGCCCCGGAAATAGATTCCGCCGCCATAGTCGCTGCCCGATGTGATGGCATCGCCGCCGCGGATGGTCAGGTGCCGAAGCTTGACGATGCCGCCGGTGCCGACAGTGATGCGGAACACCGGCGCGAACGATCCGCCGGCGCCGTCAACGGTGGTGTAGCCGTTGTCGGTCGCCGCCTGGGTGCAGGTGGCGAAGCCACCGACGATGTTCAGATGCTGGCTGGTATTGACGACCACGGCCTGCTGGGTCCAGGCGGCGCTACGGGTGATGCGGATGGTGTCGGGGCCGGGGCTGGCCTCAGCGGCATTGATCGCGGCCTGGATGTTGGTGTGGTTGCAACCGCTGCCGGGGGCGCCTACGGTCAGAATGGCGGCGGCCAGATCTGAGCTGGCGCCGGCCAACAGCAGCACCAGGGCCGGCAGCAGGGATGGGTGAGTGGACATTGATGTCGATCCGGACTGCCAGCGATTCTGGCTGCTGCGGGGAACGCCGCCCGCGCCAGAATTGCGACAGGCGGATTGGTATGCCCGCACCCTGGGCCGCTGGACATCCGGCCCGAAGCGTTGGACAGGGCGAGCAGGCTAACTGGCTGCGCGGTCGCGATTGCGCGAGCCGCGGAGATTCGGCGAGGCCTTGTCCATCCATCGATACTCGTGCACGAGCAACTGCATCAGCGCGATCGCAAACAGGATCTGCCCGGTTGTCGAATCGGCAGTCGTCGCATCGTTGGACCCCTGCGCGGCCAGCAATCGCAGGTAGACCGCGCAGACGATCAGTCCGGGAACGATAAACACAAGCTGCAGCAGGGCCATACCGACATAGCCCAGCGCTTCGCGCGGCGTATAGCTTGCTGCGACACCGCTCAGGAAGGGCCGCACGAAGACCAGGCCCAGGAAGGCGAGGATGATTGCCATCGTGTACAGGGCGCCCATCTCAAACAGATACCACCCCAGCGTTACGCCATCTGCAAGCGCCGCCAGGCCAATGATCAGGAACGGCAATCCGATCCCACTGGCGAGCCTGCCGGCTGGAAGTGCCTGGCCTTTTTCAGCCAGACACACCAATTGCATCATGGCGATGAAGAGCATGGGCAGGATCACAGCGAACTCGGCACCTTTGAGATCCTCAAGGCCGTGGTCGGCGACCGTAAAATGGAAATAGAACGCGGCGAACACCGGCAGCGCGATGTTCAAAAGCGCCTGCACGCGAACCAGATGCGGTGCGCTCATGGCCGGGCAGGAACTCTCTGCAATCCCTCTTGAGTCGCTCGGATCTTTTCCGGCCAGTCTTCGATCATCGGAGCGCGTTGATAGGCAATCATGGCTGTTGATTCGCTCACGTGTGGCATCCCCAATGTTTCATGGAAGGCCGATTTCTCGCTGACGGTCGGACGCCGCCCCCTCATCGGCGGTTGCTTCTGAACCCAGCACACCGTCAAGTCTTGCTTACATGTGTACCATGAATCAGTGTTCGCACCTGCGTTCCCGGTGCGATTGCGCAGCGTCGAAGGGGGATTCGCGGCGGTCTCATGCTGCGATGCGCCAATGCGGGCGGGCGCTGTGGCTATACTGCCCGGCGGCCTGTTTGCGTTGACACCTTTTAACGAACCCCTGGGAGGAACGATGGAAGTGCTTGAGCAGTACGGCATGTGGATCGCGCTGGCGTGCGCCGGCCTGGCGATCGTCTACGGCATCTTTTCGGCGCAGTGGATCTTGCGTCAGGCGCCCGGCAACGAGCGGATGCAGAGTATCGCCGCAGCGATCCAGGAAGGCGCCAACGCCTACCTGCGCCGCCAGTACACGACCATCGCCATCGTCGGCGTGGTCCTGTTTCTGGTCATCGGCTTCATTCCGGCGCTCGGCTGGTTGACCGCGATCGGCTTCGCACTCGGCGCCGTGCTCTCGGGCGCCGCCGGCTTCATCGGCATGTTCATCTCGGTGCGCGCCAATGTCCGCACCACCCAGGCGGCGACGGTCGGCCTGAACGAGGCGCTGGCGGTCAGCTTCCGCGGTGGCGCCGTCACCGGCCTGCTCGTGGTCGGTCTGGGCCTGCTTGGCGTCGCCGGCTACTTCATGTACGTGATCGGCGCCGGGCGCCAGTCCGAGGACGTGATCGCGGCCCTGCAACCGATGCTCGGCCTGGCCTTCGGCAGC
>CAZFUH010000376.1:0-3682 GCA_964522235.1 uncultured Rhodanobacteraceae bacterium | reverse complement strand
CTGGAGATCGTCGAGGACGACGGCCGGCAGATGGCACGTTTTCTGCTGCCGCCCAGCCACGATGCGGTCCCGATCCGGATCGAAGCGGCGATCACCGAGTTTCGCCAGGTCACCGACTCCGGCGGACACAGCAGCCGGCGCCCGTTCATCCGTACCCTGGTCGAATTGGGCGGTCGGCGCTGGCCGATTGAAATCAACCTGACCCATCGTCGTCATATGCTGTTCCCGATGCTGCTTGGTCGCACCGCGATCGCCGGCCGTTTCCGTGTCGACCCGGCCCGCTCGTACCTGTGCAGCGATCCGGAGTCAGGGCCGAGGTTGCCATGAAGCTCGCAATTCTGTCCCGCAACACGAAATTGTATTCGACCCATCGCCTGGTCGAGGCGGCACGTGCGCGTGGTCATACAGTCCGGGTGCTGGATCCGCTGCGCTGCTACATGCGCATCGCGCCGGGTGACTTTCAGATTCACTACAAGGGTCGCGAGCTTACCGGTTTCGACGCCGTGCTGCCGCGCATCGGCGCGTCGGTGAACAAGTACGGCACCGCTGTTCTGCGTCAATTCGAAGTGATGGGCGCCTATACCCCGAACCCGTCCGACGCAATTCTGCGCGCGCGCGACAAGCTGCGCGCGCACCAGTTGCTGGCGCGCGAAGGCATTGCCCTGCCGCTGACCGTGTACGGCGACAACCCGGACGATACCGGCGACCTGCTGGCGATGCTCGGGCCGCCGCCGTACATCGTCAAACTGGTCGAGGGCGCCCAGGGCAGCGGCGTGATCCTGGTCGAGAAGCCGTCCGCCGCGCGCAGCGTGATCGAAGCCTTCCGCGGCCTCTACGCGAATTTTCTGGTGCAGGAGTTCATCGAGGAGGCCAAGGGCTGCGACCTGCGCTGCTTCGTCGTCGGCAGCAAGGTGATTGCGGCCATGCAGCGCAGCGCCGCCGAGGGCGAGTTTCGCGCCAACCTGCACCGCGGCGGCCGCGCCAGCCCGGTCGAGCTCAGCGCCGACGAAGTGGCGATCGCGGTTCGCGCCTGCAAGGCGGTCGGGCTCAGCGTCGGCGGTGTCGATCTGCTGCGCTCGCGCCGCGGCCCGTTGGTACTGGAGGTCAACTCGACCCCCGGCCTGGAAGGCATCGAGGGTGCGACCGGCATCGATGTTGCCGGCGCGATCATCGGCCATCTGGAGCAGCGCCTGCGCCGGCAGCGCGGTGGCAGCAGCCTCGGCCGCCGCAGCGTGAAACCGCCGAATCCACCTCGCGGCAACCGGCGGCGAGCACGTTGATTCGGCTTTTCGCGGTTCTTAACAAGAACTTAAGGCCGGGTCGTGTATGATCCTGACATCGTAAAACTGCAGACACTCCACCGTCAGGGATGAGGGGCAGGTTACGGTAATCGGGGCAGTCGTATTACACCCGGGGTTGCCAAGCGCAATCCCGGGTTTTTCATGTCCGTTCGAGCGCGCCCGACGTCAGCACCGCTGATGAACCGGGACCGGCCGGTCCTGACCGAACCGCTTGCGCCTTCCCTCACCTGCGGCTAGCGTGCAGCCATGCGTATCCTCGTCATCGAAGACCACCGCGACATCGCTGCGAACATTGGCGATTTTCTCGAAGACCAGGGCCATGAAGTCGACTTCGCGGCCGATGGCATCACCGGCCTGCATCTGGCCGTAAGCCAGGATTTCGACATCATCATCCTCGACCTCAACCTGCCGGGCATGGACGGTCTGGAACTGTGCCGCCGGTTGCGCGAAGAGGCGCAGAAGACCACGCCGGTGCTGATGCTGACCGCTCGCGACGCGCTTGACCAGAAACTGGCGGGTTTCGATTCCGGTGCCGATGACTACCTGGTCAAGCCGTTTGCGTTGCAGGAACTGGGCGCCCGACTGGCCGCACTGGGCCGGCGTCAGCGCAAGCCGGAGAGCCGGCTACTGGCCGTCGATGACCTGGAATTCGATCTCGACACCCTGACCGTACGCCGCGCCGGCCAGACCCTGGGCGTCAACCCGACTGCGTTGAAGATCCTGCAAACCCTGATGGAGGCGTCCCCGGCCGTGGTCACCCGGTCCGAGATCGAGACCCGAGTCTGGGGTGAGGAACTGCCCGACAGCGATTCGCTGCGCGTACACATCCACAGCCTGCGCCAGGCGATCGACAAACCATTCGAAAAACCCCTCATTCATACTCGTCATGGCATCGGCTACCGGATCGCGGACCCGGACGCGGTTCAGGCATAGGCTACGCAGCCGAATCGTCATCTCGTTCGTCGTCTTCGGCACCTTGCTGACGACGGCGTTCGCGCTGGCCGCCCTGTATTTGCGCGATCGGCTCGAGAACGAACTGATCAACGAAAACCTGCAGGCCGAGGTCGACAGCTTCGTCGCGTTCAAACGCGAGTACCCGGATCCAGACGCCCAGTACACGTTTGACCGGTTTATTGCCGGCGTCTACGCGGCCCACCGCTTCGCGAATATTCCGCTGGAATGGCAGGGTCTGGAAACCGGTATCCACGACATCAACGAGAGCCAGGCCGACGGCAGCGTACGACACTACAAGCTGGCCGTACGCAGCGACGACGACCTGCGCGGCTTTCTGCGCTACGACGTGACGCAGGAGGAAATCGGCAAGCAGCAGATGATCGGTGCCCTGGCCATCGCCCTGTGTCTGTTCACCGGCATTGCCCTGCTGGTCGGCCTATGGTCGTCACGACGGGTGATGAAGCCGGTCAGCGAACTGGCACGGCGAGTCGAGGATTTCGCCGGTCAGAACGATCCCGAACCTCTGGCGCCGCATTTTGCCGATGACGAGGTTGGCCAGTTGGCATCGGCGCTGGATGACCACGCCCGTCGGCTGACCGAACTGGTCCGGCGCGATCGCGAGTTCAACGCCGATGTCAGCCACGAGCTGCGCACTCCCCTGGCGGTGATCAAAGGGGCCGCGGAGCTGATACTGGCTGGCGAGCTGAGCCCAAAGATGTGTGAGCGCGTGCAGCGCATCGAGCGCGCGACCCGGCAATGTTCGGATCTGATCTCGGCGTTGTTGATGCTCTCGCGCAATGAACGCAATGTCGGCGCCGGCGAACGCACCGACATTGCCCGCCTGTGCGAACAGTTGATCGAGGACAATCGGCCCACCCTGACCGGCAGGCCGATCGAGATCGAGCTGGAGGCTCGCGCCCAACCACAGGTCATGGCGCCGGAGGCGGTGTTCTCGGTCGCGCTCGGCAACCTGATCAGCAATGCCTGCAAGTACACACGCGAAGGACGGATCCAGGTGCGGGTCTTGGCCGACCGGGTCGAGGTCCTGGATACCGGCCCGGGACTGAGCCCCGAAGATGCGGCTCGGGCATTCGATCGCGGCTATCGCGGCAGTGCCGCGACCGGCTCCGGCGGCGGCATCGGCCTGGCGATCGTCGGCCGTCTCAGCCAGCTATACGGCTGGCACGTGCATCTGGCGCCGCTGCAACCCAACGGCGCCAAGGCGACCTTGATCTTCGGCCGCCAATAGCGAAGCATGGCACCCGTAGCCGGACGGCCTCCGCCGCTCAGGCGCTCAGGCGCTCAGTCGATCTGGAATGATTGCAGCTCGACTGGCACCGCGATGTTGATGGCCCCAGCCATGCCCTGGCCGGGCTGACCATGCAGTTCGCAGTAGAACTCGATCAAGCCCGCGCTCGGAAACGACA
>CAZFUH010000375.1:0-3684 GCA_964522235.1 uncultured Rhodanobacteraceae bacterium | reverse complement strand
CTTCGACGTCGGTCATCCCGACGTCCGCGAGTTCATCCGCGCCAAGCGCGAGGATGGCCGGCTGCGCCAGTTCAACCTCAGCCTGTTGATCACCGACGGCTTCATGCAGGCGGTCGAGGCCGACGCCGACTGGCCGCTGGTGTTTCCGGTGCATCTGCACGAGGAGAACGAGGTCGACGTCACCGACCCGGCCCAGGTGATCTGGCGCGACTGGCCGACCACGCGCAACTACGTGAGCCGCGAAGACGGCCTGGTGGCGTGCCGGATCTATGGCCAGCTCAAGGCCCGGCATCTGTGGGACATGATCATGGTCTCGACCTATGACTATGCCGAGCCCGGCTTCATCCTGATCGACCGCGTCAACGAGATGAACAACAACTGGTGGTGCGAGAACATCCGCGCGACCAACCCGTGCGTGACCGCCGATACCCGGCTGGCGACGCAATACGGCATGGTGCCGATCGGCGAGCTGTACCAGCGCGGAGTGCCGCTCGATGTCACGGTCGATACCCGGACCCTGGACGGCGAAGCCCGCGGCACCGCCGTACGCCCGGCCAAGCCGGCGTTCATGACCGCGCCGCGGGCACCCGTGTATCGGGTTCGCACCGAGGACGGCTACGAGATCAAGGCCACGGCCTGGCACGACTTCTACACCGAGCGCGGCAAGATCGAGCTGCGCGACCTGGTTCCCGGCGACCGCATCCTGGTGCAGTCCGGCAAGGGCCAGTTCGGCCAGGACGGCAGCGAAGACCTTGGCCTGCTGCTCGGCCTGATGACCGGCGACGGCCACTTCAGCAATCGCGGCAAGGGCCGGCAGGCCGCCGTGATCACGCTCTGGGGCGAGGAGCGCGCGCTGGCGCAGCGGGTCGCGGCCTACGTCAACGTGCTGATCGCGCAGACCTCCAGGCACCAGCATCGCGACTATGCCGTCGCCCCGGTCGCCGTACCCGAGCGCAACCAGGTCTCTATCCGCTCGGTGCTGCTGGCGCGCCTGTTGCAGCACTATGGCTTCCATGCCGGCACCAAGCTGAAGGTGCCGGAGGTGGTCTGGCGCGGCAGCGAGGCCTGCGTGCGCGCCTATCTGCGCGCGCTGTTCCAGTGCGACGGCACGGTGAATGTTTCTTCACGCAGCCAAAGCTGCTCCGTGCGCCTGGCCTCGAGCCAGCCCGGCCTGTTGTCCGACATCCAGATGCTGCTGGCCAATTTCGGTGTGTTCTGCCGCATCCGCAAGCGTCGCAAGGCGGGCGAGCGTGTGCTGCCCGATGGTCGCGGTGGCAGCCGGACCTATCGTTGCAGCGCAGACTACGAGTTGATTGTCGATGGCGAATCGCGCGAGCGCTTCATGCGCGAGATCGGTTTTCTGCTGCCGGCCAAGAACGACAAGTACGCCGCCTGGCTGGACGGCAAGGTGCTGCGCAAGACGCAACGGTTCACCTCACGGATCGAAGCGATCGACTATCTCGGCGAGGAGCCGGTGTTCGACACCACCCAGCCGGACAACAACTCGGTCATTTTCAATGGCCTGGTTACCGGACAATGTGGCGAGCAGCCCTTGCCAGAGTATGGGGCTTGTCTTTTGGGATCTGTGAACCTTACAAAATTTGTACACGAGCCATTCACCGACCAGGCGCGCTTCGACTGGGACGAGTACAAGGAGGTCGTGCGCGTGTTCACGCGCATGCTCGACAACGTGGTCGAGGTCAACGGCCTGCCGCTGCCGCGCCAGCGCGACGAGATCCTGCGCAAACGCCGGCATGGCATGGGCTTTCTCGGCCTTGGCAGCGCCCTGACCCTGATGCGGATGAAGTACGGCTCGCCCGAATCGCTGAAGTTCACCGAGGGCGTGTCGCGGGAAATGGCCCTGGCCGGCTGGGAGATGGCCCTGGAACTGGCCAAGGAGAAGGGCCCGGCGCCGATCATGGACGAGGATTTCGAAGTCACGGCCGAGATGCTGCGCAAGCGCCCGGAAATGGCCGCCGACGGCTGGCAGCTCGGTGACACGATCAAGGGCCGCGTCCTGCATGCGCGCTATTCGCGCTACATGCAGCGCGTCGCCGAGGTGGCCCCGGACCTGGTCCAGGCCCTGGCCGACACCGGTGCCCGCTTCACCCATCACACCTCGATCGCACCGACCGGCACGATCTCGCTGAGCCTGGCCAACAATGCCAGCAACGGCATCGAGCCCAGTTTTGCCCATCACTACTCGCGCAACGTGATCCGCGAGGGCAAGAAGTCCAAGGAAAAGGTCGACGTGTTCAGCTTCGAGCTGCTCGCCTACCGGCAGCTGGTCAATGCCAAGGCGATGCCGTATTCGGACGACCCGGCGGCCAAACTGCCCGAGTACTTCATCGCCGCCGACGACATCACGCCCAAGGCCCATGTCGATGTCCAGGCGGCGTCACAGAAGTGGATCGACTCGTCGATCTCCAAGACCGCCAACGTGCCCACCGACTACCCGTACGAGGACTTCAAGGACATCTACACCTATGCCCACAGCCAGGGCCTGAAAGGCTGCACCACGTTCCGTTTCAACCCAGCCGCGTTCCAGGGCGTGCTGGTCAAGGAGGCCGATCTGGAGAACACCCACTACCGTTTTGAGCTGGAAGACGGTAGCGTTGTCGAAGTCAAAGGAAACGAGCAGATCGAGTACGACGGCGAACTGCATACCGCCGCGAATCTGTTCGATGCGCTCAAGGAAGGCTATTACGGCAAGTTCTGAACCCGCCGGCCTCCCGGCATCATCTGGACGGACCACAACCATGGCCAACGAGAACGAAACCAGCTCACCCTCCGAGAAAGCCCGCGACACCCAGACCCACGGCACGCAAGCCCTGAAGGAAGCCGCCGAGCACACCGCGGCCGGCGTCGGCGCGGTTGCCGAAGGGGCACGCGAAGTCGCCAGCAGCGCCGTTGACGTCGTCAAGACCCAGGCCGCGCTGCGCCGACACCAGATCAGCGAAGGCGCCGCCGTCGTCAAGGCCAAGGCGCAGGTCGTCGCCAGCAAGGTCGGCAGCGCCGCCGGCGCCGTCGGCAACACGGTCGCCGGCGCTGCCGGAGCGGTCGGTAGCACGGTCGCAGGTGCCGCCGGCGCGGTCGGCGGTACGGTTGCCGGGGTTGCCGGCGCCGTCGGCAGCACCGTGGCCGGCGCCGCCAGTGCCGTCGGCGGCACCGTTGCCAAGGCCGCACGTGCGGTGCGCAAGAAGGTCACCGGTGCCGGCAAGCGCGCCAAGGCCGCCGGCGAAGACGCCGTAGCGACCGTGCGCAGCACCGCCGGCAAGGTCGCGAAGAAAGCCAAGGCCACGGTCAAGAAGGCCACCGGCAGCGGCAAGAAGGCCGCGTCCGGCGCCAAGAAGGCCGCGACCAAGGCGGCCAGCACGACGACCAGGAAGGCCGCCACCGGCAAGGCCAAGGCGACCAAGGCCGCCAGCAGCGCCAAGAAGGCGGTAGCGAAGACCGCCAAGGCCACCAAGAAGGCCGCGAGCAAGTCCGCCAAGGCGACCAAGAAGGCAGCAAGCAAGTCCGCCAAGGCGACCAAGAAGGCAGCAAGCAAGTCCGCCAAGGCCACCAAGAAGACCGCGAGCAAGACGGCCAAGGCGACCAGGAAGACCGCGACCAAGGCTGCCAAGGCCACCAAGAAGACCGCGACCAAGGCCGCCAAGGCAACCAGAAAGACCGCGAGCAAGA
>CAZFUH010000374.1:0-3720 GCA_964522235.1 uncultured Rhodanobacteraceae bacterium | reverse complement strand
CTAGCCACCTGAATGGGCAAGAAGTCGGAATATTCTGTGATATCGATCACAGAATCTGCTGATTCGGGCGCCACTGCCCGACACGACAGTCGGTCGATCAGCCGGTCAGCCGAGCCAATGCCTCGCGATAGCGGGCCACCGTGCCGGCGATGACGGCGGCCGGCAGTCGCGGACCGGGCGCGGTCTTGTTCCAGTCCAGGGATTCCAGGTAGTCGCGCACGAACTGCTTGTCGAAGCTCGGCGGACTCCGGCCCGGCGTGTAGTCGTCGGTCGGCCAGAAGCGCGACGAATCCGGCGTCAGCATCTCGTCGGCGACATACATGCGGCCGTCCTCATCGAGGCCGAATTCGAGCTTGGTGTCGGCGATCAGAATGCCGCGATCGGCGGCATATGCGGCCGCGTAGCGGTACACGGCGAGAGTTGCCGCGCGCACCTGCTCGGCGAGATCGCCGCCAATCCGGGCGACGACCTCGTCGAAACCGATATTGGCGTCATGCTCGCCCTGCGGTGCCTTGGTCGACGGGGTGAAGATCGGCTCCGGCAACTGCTCGGCCTGACGCAGTCCGGACGGCAGCGTGATGCCGCAGACCCGGCCGCTGGACTGATAGTCCTTCCAGCCCGATCCGATCAGGTAGCCGCGCGCGATCGCTTCGATCGGCAGGATCTTCAGGCGTCGACCGACGACGCTGCGGCGCCGGTACAGGTCGACGTCGGTTCCGTCCGGCAGCAGCGGCTCGACGGCGTCGCCGGGCAGATGGTTCGGTACCAGGTCGCCGGTGCGCCGGAACCAGAAATTCGACATCTGGGTCAGAATCTCGCCCTTGCCGGGAATCGGATCGGGCAGGATCACGTCGAATGCGCTCAGACGGTCGCTGGCGACCAGCAGCAGGCGCTGCGCATCCAGGGCATAGACATCGCGGACCTTGCCGCTGTGCAGGAGTTCGAGTCCGGTCAGCTCGGACCGGTACAACACGGAAGGCATCGGGAGTACCACGAGGACATGCGGGCGAAGCAGCCGCCAATTCTACGCCTCCCGGCATCGACGCGACATGGGCCGGGTTTCGGCTCGGCGCAGGTTCGGTGCGATCGCTACAATACGCCATGCCCGTGCTTCTTCGATCATTGCCGGCCCTGCTGCTGGCCGGCCTGGCCGGCTGCGGTCGCGAATCGACCGACCCCGCGCCCGGCATGACGGCGGCCGAAGGCGCATCGCCGCCGTCTCAGCTGGGTCTTTGCGCATCCTGCCATGGCCGCAACGGCATTGCCGTGATCGCCGATACGCCGGATCTGGCCGGTCGCGACCGCGACGAACTGCTGGCGGCGATGCAGGCCTATCTCGACGGCAGCCGCGAGCATGGGCCGATGCGGGCCATGCTCGGGCCGATCCGTGCCAGCGAGCGCGAACGCCTGGCCGACTGGTATGCGGCGCAGCCAACGCCGGATTCGATGCCATGAACTGGTGGTGGGCACCGGGCCTGGGCGCCGTACTTGGATTGCTGCTGAGCCGACACTGGTCCGGGGCGATCCTCGGCGCTGCGATTGCCTGGCTGCTGGCCTCCGGAGTCTGGCGCGGCGCCTTGCGCTCGGTCCGACCGCCGCCCGTGGTCGTCCTGTTCACCTTGCTCGGCCGCCTGGCCAAGGTCGACGGCCGGGTCTGCGAACGCGAGATCGAACTGTGTGAACAGCTGATGCAACGTCTGGCTCTGGATGCCGACAGTCGACGTGCCGCGATCGAGGCTTTTCACGGCGGCAAGAATCTCGATCTCGATCTGACTCCGATCTACGTGGTGCTGCGCGGGTTGCGCGCACAGGCGCCGTTGTTTCTGGAGGTGTTCGTGGAAATGGCCCTTGCCGACGGCCATCTGGATCCGGCAGAACGGCAACTGCTCGGCAAGTACGCCTGGCTGCTTGGTGTTCGCGAGGCCGCCCTGGACCGGATGCTGGAGCGGCGCAGCGGCGCCCGCAGGCGCCCGGGATCGGCGACGATCGTCGCGGACCCCTATGCCGTGCTCGGCGTCGACCGTCGGGCCGACGACAATGCGATCCGGCTCGCGTTCCGCAAGCTGATCAGCCAGCATCATCCGGACAAGATGGCGGCGAGCGGCGCGGCTCCGGAAATGGTGCGCTTGGCACAGGAGCGCAGCCAGCAGATCATCGCCGCCTACGAACAGATAAAATCGCAGCGCGGCATGAGCTGACCGCGTCTCATCCCGGCCAATCGGGCCCAATTCCCTCAGTTGCGACCCGCCACGACATGAAGCAGACGCCGATCATCGCTCCGTCCATTCTCTCGGCCGACTTCGCCCGCCTCGGCGAAGACACCTCGAACGTACTGGCCGCAGGTGCCGACTGGGTGCACTTTGACGTCATGGACAATCACTACGTACCGAACCTGACCATCGGGCCGATGGTCTGCTCGGCGCTGCGCAATCACGGTATTGCCGCGCCGATCGATGTTCACCTGATGGTCAAGCCGGTCGATCGCCTGGTGCCCGATTTCGCCAAGGCCGGCGCCAGCCTGATTTCGTTCCATCCCGAGGCCAGCGAGCACGTTCATCGCACCCTCGGCCTGATCAAGGAATCCGGCTGCCAGGCCGGTCTGGTGTTGAATCCGGCGACGCCGTTGAGCTGTCTGGATCATGTCCTGGGCGAGCTCGACCTGATCCTGATCATGTCGGTCAATCCCGGATTCGGCGGTCAGCGCTTTATCGACGGCGCACTGGAAAAGCTGCGCGCGGTACGCGAACGCATCGACGCCAGCGGCCGGGCGATCCGCTTGCAGGTCGACGGCGGGGTCAAGGCCGACAACATCGGTGCGATTGCCGCCGCCGGCGCCGACACCTTCGTCGCCGGCAGCGCGATCTTCGGCAGCGAAGACTATGCTGCGACGATCGCCCGGATGCGCGCCGAGATCGCCGCGGTCGGCGTACCGCCGGAAGCGGCACTGTTTCCGGGCGCCGTTCCGCATTGAGTCGCCGGCCAGGGGAAGACAGGCAAGTCGGCGCGGGCAACCGAAGCGGCTTGATCCGGTCCAGCCGGGCTTTCCGTACCATCATGAGCTTCGCAGCCGGCCGCAGCCGAGACCGCTCCGCAGCACAATAGCGGAGATCCCCCGAGTCCCCCCGTCCACTTGACTGATTCGTAAGGAAAGCAACGATGGCACATGGAATTGCAGCGGCCGGACTGGGTCTGGTACTCGCGACTTCGGCGCTGGCGGCCGAGCAGACCGTGGTCGGCGGCACCGGCAACGACTACCAGGCGGCCGTAATCGTGCCGTGGACGCAGCCGCAGCAGCGCATCGCCGTGTTCGAGCGTCTCAACGCCAGTTTCCTTGGCGATCTATGGCTGAGCCGCAGCGACGACGATGGCGCCAGCTGGAGCACACCGACGGCGATCGTCGCGACCGCCGCGAATGAGCGCCATGCCAGCCTGGTCCAGACTGGAAAAAACGCCTACACGCTGTTTCATCTCAGCAATGGCAGCGGCAGTTTTCGCATTCATCGCGCGACTTTGAGCGATGGCAGCGTTTTCACGGCGCAGGGCGCGATCGATCTGGGCTGGCCTGGCGGCGGCGAGATCAACCCGCAGGTCATTCGCGAATCCGACGGTACGCTGACCCTGGCCTATCATCGGCTCGGCGGTGCCGCCTACATCGCCCGGTCGGACGATGCAGGCGCGACCTGGGATCAGCTGCTGACCCAGGTCAGCCCGGGCAACGCG
>CAZFUH010000373.1:0-3732 GCA_964522235.1 uncultured Rhodanobacteraceae bacterium | reverse complement strand
AAGTGCCTATCTTGGGACCATGACCGCCGATTGCAAGCGCGGCGCGCAGGCTCCTGGTGTAGTGCGCCGGAAGTTTCGCACCACACTAGCTTCAGAACGTCTGGGCGAGCAGCACGACGGCTGCGGCATAGATGCCGGCCATCAGATCATCGGCGACGATGCCGAAGCCGCCCGGCAACCGCTCCAGACTAGGCATCGGCCAGGGCTTGGCGATGTCGAACAGGCGAAACAACACGAAGGCCGCCAGCCACCAGGGCCATGACGGCGGCACCACCAGCAAGACCAGCCATTGCCCGGCAAACTCGTCGCTGACCACGCAGCGCGGATCCTTCACCGACAGCCGCGCGGCGGTCCAGTGCGCAGCCCAGACGCAAAGCGGGATGCTGGCCAGGACCGCCAGCAGCTGCATCGGCCAGGCCGGCTGCGCCTGCAGAAACAGCCACCACAGCGCAAGCGCGACCAGGGAACCCATGGTCCCGGGCGCCCGCGGTGACAAGCCGCTGCCCAAGCCGAGCGCAAGCAGGCCCAGCGGATGTCGCAGCAGGCGTGCCGGCGAACGTGCGATGGGGGCTGCGCTCATGCCCGGAAATGGTCCCAGCCGGACAGCCGGCAATCGACCGGATGACCGTCCTGGTCGAGTACCGACAAACCGGCGCCGGCGACGATGCGGCCGATGCGGGTGATCCGGGTTGCGGTCGCGGCGGCGATCGCGCACAGCTCGGGTTCGCGGTCGACGGCGGCGGTGAAACACAGCTCGTAGTCGTCGCCTCCGGTCAGCGCGATCCGTGCCGCAGCACCGGTGCCGAGCGCGCGAATCAAATGCTCGCTCAGTGGCAGACGTATCAGTTCGATCTCGGCGCCGACGGCGCTGGCGCGCAGGACATGACCCAGGTCGGCTGCCAGTCCATCGGAGATGTCGATCGCGGCATTGGCGACTGTGCGCAGCGCGGTACCGAGGCTGACCCGCGGCGACGGCCGGCACAGCCGTGCCAGCGTCGGCGCCAGCGCCGGATCTTCGCGCTGCGACCAGCACGTCAACGCATGCGCCGCATCGCCGAGTGTGCCGGAAACATAGACACCATCGCCCTCGCACGCGCCGGCCCGAAGCAGGGCCGTTCCCGCCGGCAGCTCACCAAGACAGGTCACCGTCAAGGCCAGGATCGGGCCACGGCTGGTGTCACCACCGGCCAGGACGATCCGATGATCGGCGGCCAGTTCCGCCCAGCCGGAACAGAACGCGTCCAGCCATGCCCGAGTCGGCGACTCCGGCAGGCTCAATGCGAGCAAGGCCGCGACCGGTGTCGCGGCCATTGCCGCCAGGTCGCTGAGGTTGACCGCCAGCGCCTTCCAGCCAATATCCGCCGGGTCGGTGTCGTCGGGAAAATGACGGCCGGCGATCAGGCTATCGCAGCAGGCGACGACTTCGTGACCTGGACTGGGTTGCCATACCGCAGCATCATCGCCGATGCCCACGTGCAGGCGCTGGTGACCGATACCGGCCAGACGCTTGCGCAATGCATCGATCAGTTCGAACTCGGACATCATCGGCAGGCGCCAGCGCGACTTCCGTTCAGCGCCGGTATTCGGCCGCGCGCAGACGCGCCGCGAGCGGGTCGAGGACGCCGTTGACATAGGCGTGGCCCTGCTCGCCGCCGAAGCGCTTGGCCAGTTCCAGCGCTTCATTCAAGATCACGCGATACGGCGTATCGATCCGGTGCATAAATTCCCACACAGCGATCCGCAGCACCGCGCGCTCGATCACATCGATCTGCTCGATGTCCCGATCCACGTGCTGGGAAAGCTCGCGGTCGAGCGCGGCGCGCTCGGCCTCGACGCCGAAGATGATGGCGTGAAAATACTCCAGATCGGCCGTTTCCTCGGCCTGCTCATGCGCGAACTGCTGCTCGACCTGGTGCATCGGATAGCCGCTGATCTGCCAGGCGTACAGGGCCTGCAGTGCGCGCCGGCGAGCGCGCGTACGCAACAATCGCTCGTTGCGATCCAGTTCGCCGTTCACCGCCCGGCCGCCAGGGCCGCCATCGCCAAGGCGGCAAGCGCGGCTTCCTCGCCCTTGTTGCCATGTCGGCCACCGGCACGCTCGACGGCATGATCGTAGTGTTCGACCGCGAGCACGCCGTTGGCGACCGGAACGCCGGACTCCAGCTGTACCGTCATCAGACCCCGCGCACACTGGTCGGCGACATGCTCGAAATGACGGGTTTCACCGCGCACGACGCAGCCAAGGGCGATCACGGCGACGACGTCTTCTTCGTCGGCCAGGTAGGCGGCTGCCAGCGGCAGCTCCCAGGCGCCAGGCACCTCGACCACCCGGATGCAGCGCTCGGGCACGCCTTGCGCGGTCAGGGTCGTCCGCGCGGCCTTGACCATGGCCTGCACGACATCGTCGTTGTAGCGCGAATGGAGGATCGCAATCACGCCCTCGGGCGCTGGGTCGGTCGGCTTCTTGGACATGGCGGCTGTGAAAGAGCGAAGATCCGGCCGGCTGCCGGAACCGCGAATTCTATCATTCCAGCGACAGCGCCGTCGGCAATGGGCGCCCGGCACAACCGCGAACGGCAAGGTCAGGCCGGTAGCGGTGGCGCTTCGGACGGGGCCTTGCCTGGCACGTCCTGATGCCGGCGATGCATCCTACTAGCATGCAACTTCAATCGGTGTAGGCGACGATCTCCAGCCCGAAACCGGCCAGACCGACCTGCTTGCGCGGGGTGCCGAGCACGCGCAAACGGCCGAAACCAAGATCGGCCAGGATCTGACTTCCGGCACCGTTGCGCCGCCACTCCAGCAATGAACCGGCGCGGGTTCCGTGTCCGTCGCCGTCGCCTGGTGCGGCGCGGATCCGCCCCAGCAGCACGTCGGGGTCGGCACGCTCTTCGAGCAGGACCAGGGCGCCACTGTCCTCACCGGCCAGTCGCGCCAGAACCTCGGCAATCGCCGGACCGAAATCATCGCGCCGCCAACGCAGCACGTCGGCCAGCGGATTCATCGCCTGCACGCGGACCAGGGCCGGACGCGCCGCCTGTGGTTCGCCATGGACCAGGGCGAAGTGGAGACCATGACTGAGCCGGTCGCGATAGGTCACCAGACGAAATGGGCCAAGCTCGGTTTCGATGCTGCGTGCATCGACACGCTCCACCGTGTGCTCGGAATGCAGCCGATGACGGATCAGATCCTCGATCGAACCGATTTTCAATCCGTGCTCGCGTGCGAACACCTCCAGCTGCGGCCGGCGGGCCATGCTGCCGTCCGGGTTGAGGATCTCGACCAGCACCCCGGACGGCTCCAGCCCGGCCAGCAAGGCCAGGTCGGCCGCCGCTTCGGTGTGACCGGCACGGGTCAGCACGCCGCCGGGCTGCGCCATCAGCGGAAAGATATGCCCCGGCTGCGACAGATCCGAAGGCCGGGCGTCCGGCCGCACCGCGGTACGAATCGTATGCGCGCGGTCGTAGGCCGAGATGCCGGTACTGACACCCTCGGCGGCCTCGATGCTGACGGTAAAGTTTGTGCCATGCACCGAGGTGTTGCGATCGACCATAGGCGGCAGCTGCAGTTGCCGGCAGCGCTCCCGGGTCAGCGACAGACAGACCAGACCACGGGCGTGGGTGACCATGAAGTTGATGTCGGTCGGCCGAACCAGTTCGGCCGCCATGATCAGGTCGCCCTCGTTCTCGCGATCCTCGTCGTCGACGATCACGACCATGCGGCCGGCACGGA
>CAZFUH010000372.1:0-3739 GCA_964522235.1 uncultured Rhodanobacteraceae bacterium | reverse complement strand
TTCCGCGATTGGGAGGCAAGATCGACGCCATTCCCGGCCAGAGCAATCGCCTGCGACTGCAGGCCGACCGGCTTGGCACGATGCGCGGTCAGTGCGCCGAGTTCTGCGGCCTGGATCATGCGCACATGCATTTCCGGGTCGAGATCGTCGAACCGGACGTCTTCGATGCCTGGCTGCATCGGCAGCACGCCGAACCAGTCGAGGTCGGTGGATGAGTGCGAAGACCGGGGATCGGCATGGCCAGGAAAGCACGGGCGATGATCCTCAGCGCACCGAACTGACGCGCATCTGGAACAACCGACCCGGTCTGATCGGCCAGCTGACCGCGGTCAATCACAGCACGATCGGCCTGCGCTTCATCGTCACCGGCTTTGCCTTCCTGCTGATCGGCGGAATGATGTCGATGTTCATCCGCCTGCAGCTGGCCTGGTTCGGCAACGAGGTGCTGGACCCCGTGCGCTATCACCAGTTCGTGACCATGCACGGCACGACGATGATGTTCCTGTTCGCGATACCGATCCTGGAAGGCTTCGCGATGTACCTGGTGCCGAAGATGATCGGCACGCGCGATCTCGTGTTTCCGCGCCTGAGCGCGTTCGGCTACTGGTGCTACCTGTTCGGTGGCCTGTTCCTGTACTCCAGCTTTCTGTTCGGCGCAGTGCCGGACGGCGGCTGGTTCATGTACGTACCGCTGACCGATGCCACCTACAGTCCCGGCCTGGGTGCCGACTTCTGGTTGCTGGGCGTGACCTTCGCCGAGATCGCCGCGGTCACCGCTGCGGTCGAGCTGATCGTCGCGATCCTGAAGACCCGGGCGCCGGGCATGGCGATTCACAAGATGCCGCTGTTCGCGTGGTACATCCTGGTCACCGCGTTCATGATTGCCTTCGGTTTTCCGCCGCTGATCCTGGCCAGCATCCTGCTGGAGATCGAGCGCGCCTTCGGCTTCGCGTTCTTCGAGGTCGCACGCGGCGGCGATCCGTTGCTTTGGCAGCACCTGTTCTGGCTGTTCGGCCACCCCGAGGTCTACATCATCTTTCTGCCGGCCGCCGGGATGGTATCGACGATCCTGCCGACTTTCTCGCGTCGACCGATGGTCGGTTACACCTGGGTCGTGCTGGCGATCGTCGCGACCGGCTTTCTCAGCTTCGGGCTTTGGGTCCATCACATGTTCGCGGTCGGCATCCCGCTGCTGGCGCTGAGCTTCTTCAGCGCCGCCAGCATGGCGGTCGCGATACCGATGGGCGTGCAAGTGTTCGCATGGATTGCGACGCTGTGGTCGGGCAAGCCCTGGCTGCGCGTGCCGATGCTGTACGTGCTGGGGTTCTTCTTCATCTTCGTGCTCGGCGGCCTGACCGGAGTCATGCTCGCCCTGGTGCCGTTCGACTGGCAGGTGCACGATACTCACTTTGTCGTTGCCCACATGCACTACGTGCTGATCGGCGGCATGCTGTTCCCGCTGTTCGGCGGCCTGTACTACTGGCTGCCCCTGGTCAGCGGCCGGATCCCTTCCGAGAGCCTCAGCCGCAGCGCGTTCTGGCTGGTGTTCATCGGCTTCAATCTGACCTTCCTGCCGATGCACCTGACCGGCCTGCTCGGCTTGCCGCGGCGGGTGTACACCTACGATGCCGAGCTTGGCGTGCACTGGCTGAACCTGCTGTCGACCGCCGCCGGATTCGTGCTCGCCGTTGGCATGGTTGCGATTGCCGTCGATGTCTGGCTGCATCTGCGTCATGGCCGGCGGGTCGAGCGCAACCCCTGGCAGGCCGGCACCCTGGAATGGGCATTGCCGTGGCCGGTGCCGCCGTACAACTTCGCGTCGATCCCACGCGTCGACGGCCGCGAGCCGCTCTGGCAGCGGCAGGCGATTGCCGAAGACAGCGCAGGCACCAATGGCCTGCTTGGCCGGCCGCGCGATGGTCAGCGTGAACTGCTGGGTACCGGGCTTCTGTCCGGCCAGCCCGAGCAGGTGATCCGGATCTCGAATTCGACCTGGCTGCCGGTGCTCAGTGCCGCGAACATCGCCGTGCTGCTGATCTGCTTCATCAGCAAACTGTATGGGCTGGCCGCCTTGATGCTGCTGCCGCTGACCGGCCTGCTCGCCGCCTGGGCCTGGACCACCAGCGACCGCTACGCGCCGGCAGCCCTGGATGTCGAACCCGGCCTGCGTCTGCCGACCCAGGCCGCATGCAGGAATGCTCCGGGCTGGTGGGGTCTGGTGATCGCCTTGCTGATCGACGGTTCGCTGTTCGCCTCGCTGGTGTTCGCGTACTTCTATCTCTGGCTCGGCACGCCGGCATGGCCGCCGGCCGGCAGTGAAGTCGGTGGCTGGGGCCTGCCGATCCTGGCCCTGGTCCTGCTCGTCGCCTCGCTGCCCGTCATGCAGATGGCTTTGCACGGTCAGCGCAACCAGCGCCCGGATCGGTTGCGCCTTGGGCTGCTGCTGGCCGTTGTGCTCGCACTGGGCGCACTGGTCTCGCATCTGGGCGCCCTGGCAGCCGTGTTGGCAGCGCCGCAGCAGCATGCCTACGCGTCGGTGGTCTGGACGCTGGCCGGCTTCAACGCCGTCCATCTGCTGGTGGCGATCGCAATCGCGATGTTCGTCTGGGCGCGCTCGCGCTGCCGCCTGATCGACACCGAGCGCCCGCTGGAGCCGCGCATCGCTGCCGCGATGTGGCGCTATTGCGTCGCCCAGGGCGTGATCACCTGGGCGGTGATCCATCTGTTCCCGAGGTGGACATGATCCCTTTGTCCTGGCTGCGCCCGGACCGCCTGACCGGCATGGCCTTGCCGATGACCATGTGGGCCGTGCACTTCGTTGCCGCCTACAGTCTGGCCGGCCTGGGCTGTGAGCAGGGCTGGCAGCATCAGCCGCTGATTGGCGTCAACCTGCTCACTGCCTCCCTGGTGCTGCTGACCGTGCTGATCCTTGTGATCATCATCATGATCGGGCTGCAGGCCTGGTGGCTGTGTCGAAATCCCGACACCAGGAGCGAAACCGAGCCCAGGGCGCGACGCGCGCGCTTTTTGTCGACGATGACTATGGTCCTCTCGGCACTTGCCGCGATCGCCGTGCTGTTCACGGCCACCCCGATCGTGATGCTGCCGCCTTGCGTGGGATAAGAGAACAGCGATGACCGACCACGATGATTCCGGCACCCACCGAGCACGCAACGTGCCCAGCCGCATGGCCGTGCTCAAACATCCGATCCACCCCATGATGGTGATTTATCCGGTCGCCTTCCTGAGCATGCTCGTGGTCACCGATGCGTTGTTTCTGTGGCGCGGCGATCCGTTCTGGGCCGAGCTCTCATTCTGGTTCAATCTCGCCGGCTTCGGTATCGGCGTGCTTGCCGGCCTGGTCGGCATGGGCGATCTGTTTCTGATCCGCGCCGTGCGCCGGCACATCTCGGCGTGGAGTCATTTCATTGCCGCGGTGATGGTGCTGGCGCTGGCCGCGGCCGGACTGTGGTTGCGCTGGCCGGATCCGATCGCCGCTATCTGGCCCTGGGGGTTGCTGCTGTCCTCGGTCACCTTCGTCCTGGTCATGGTCGCCGGCTGGCTCGGCGGCACATTGAGCTTTCGTCACGGCATCGGCGTCTACGGCGGTGAAGAAGAGGTCGGCACCACGGCCGATCGCGAACCGCCGGCGAGTTAGTGTAGTGCGCCGGAAGTTTCGCACCCTTCTCGCTTGGTCTTCGGCCCCGATCCGGCGTTGCTCGTCGTCGCCATAGCGCTG
>CAZFUH010000371.1:0-3776 GCA_964522235.1 uncultured Rhodanobacteraceae bacterium | reverse complement strand
AAGAGCCCCACTCTTGCCTGCGAACGGCGCCTTGCCGAGAACGGATTGGGGGGCTCTGAATGGGCCGCCAAGAGCGAAGCACTGCACCAGCCGCCGGCGACAGAGGCGCCCGCTTTCCGCGGTCCTATTGGCCGGCCACCCGGACGCGATTGCGGCCATCGCGCTTGCCCAGCAGCATGGCCTGATCCGCCGCTCTCAGGCCGGCATCAAGACTGGCGCCAGCGCGGTGCTGGGCGACGCCGAAGCTCAGACTGACGACGACCCTCTCATCGGCGGCCTTGAACGTATCGGCCGCAATCCGCGATTGCAGTGCGTCGGCGATCGCACGACCGCGATCACGGTCGGTATCCGGAAGCAGCAACAAAAACTCCTCGCCGCCCCAACGAGCCAGACAGTCGCGGTCACGAATGCCCTGTTGCAGACGTCGTGCGACCTCAACCAGGACGGCATCGCCGACGTCGTGGCCGTAGCGATCGTTGATCGCCTTGAAATGGTCGATATCGGCCATCACCAGGCAAAACGGAACGCCGTGCCGATCGGCGCGCCGGATTTCGGCCTCGATCCGTTCGATGATGTCACGACGGTTCGGCAACCCGGTCAGCAGATCGGTCCGCGACAGCCGATGCAGCTCGGTGGTTCTCTGCCGCGCCAGGCGCATCCGGCTGGCCAGCACCAAGACCACGATCAGGGCCAGGACGGTCAGCGCCAGGCCGGCCTGGAGCAGCAGTCGCTGCCGTTGCAATTGCAGCTGGCTGATCTCTTCGTTCTGTCGCAACAGTTCGATCTGTCGGGCCTGCTGTTCGGCGTCGAAACGCTCGCGCAATTCCAGCACCTGACGTCGCCGGCCTTCCTCCATGATGTTGCGATACAACTGCAGGTACTCGCGAAGTCGGGCCAGGGCCAGGGCCAGGTCGCCGCGCGCCTCGTCGATTTCCGCACGCCGCGCGAGTACGTCCAGCAACATGCCTTGATTGCCTTCGGGCAGCAGAGATTCCGCCTCATCGACAGCGACCTGTGCGTCATCGATTCGATCCAGGCTCAGATACGACGCGGCCATGTACAGCAGCGAGTTGGTCACGCCGTGGACATCGCCGATCTCACGGCGCAAAGCCAACGAGCGCTGATGGGAGTCGAGTCCTCGTTGCGGCTCGCCCAGTCGGTCCCAGGCCAGCCCGATATTGCTCTCGGCATAGGCGATGCCACGCTGATTGCCCAGCTCGGTGAACAACTCCAGCGCCTGCTGGTTGTAGTCCAGCAACTCGCCGTTGTAGTTGCGTGCCGCGTCGACGTCGCCACGCTGCTCCGCTTCGACCGCAAGCTTGCTTGCCGCGGCACCGAGATTGATCAGGCTGCCGGCGATGCCCGGTTGCCATTCGCGCTCACGGAATGCCGCCAACGCCTGCTCGTGGTAGCTGCGCGCCGTGCTGGCCTCGTTCAAAGCGTTGTACAGATTGCCGATATTGCCGGCAGTCTTGGCGAACTCCAGGCGGTCGCCCATTCGTTCACTGGCCTGGAGCGCGTCCAAGTAGTGCGCCAATGCCTCGTCGAACGCTTCGGCATCGGCCAGGGCCACGCCGGCACCACGATGCAGCACGGCAAGCAGCTGATCATCGGCGCCCTGGTCGAGCCGGGACAGCGCCTGGACGAACTGCTCTGCCGCTTCCCGGTAGCGGCCGAGAATATGCAGGTTGCTGCCGATGGCAGCCAGCAACCGGGCCTCGCCGTCGGGGCACGGCGACGACCGTGCTTGCAGTTCCGTCAGTGCTCGGCGGCCCTGTTCAGCGCCCTGCCCGGGATCGGAATCGCGCAGCGCGGTGATGCGTTCGGCGTCGACGACGACATCCTCGCAATCAAGCGCTTGGCCGGGGCTGGCCGACAGCATCAGAACGCCCGATATCCAGAAAATCCAACGTGGCATGGACCGGAGTGTAGCCGCGAAATCGCTCCGCTTTCGTCCATCCGTTGACCTCGGTTCAGGGCCGTCGCGGTGGCCGGTCGCGACTTTTCCGGATAAGGTGCCGACGGTCAACGGGGAGAAACTCCATGTTCAAGCATTCGACGACCCTCTGGCTGCTGCTGGCCCTGGTCAGCGCCACCGGCGCCACCGGCGCAACCGACAGCAATCCCGGCTGCCAACTCTCGTTCGAGTCCGGCCGCTACGATCTTTGCACGCAGCGCAGTACGATCCCGGACGGCCCGCTGGCCGAGATACCGGGCCAGATCCGGGCTGAGACCTGGTCGTATTGGGTGGTCAAGTTCGGGCATTCCCCCGGCAATGCCGAGCGGCGCGCCCTCGCCGCCGTCGACGCCGAGGTACTCGACTACCTGCCGCACAACGCCTATCGCGTCCGCGTACCGGCCGGACAGGAACTGCCGGAGGCTGTCGCCGGAGCGCTCTGGACCGGAGCGATGGCGCCATCCTGGAAGCTGGCCGAAAGCCTGCACGTCCTGCTTGCCGAAGACTCGGCAAGACCTCTGGTGCTGCCGCTGACGGTGGCGCTGAATGCCGGCAGCGATCTCGTCGACTTGCTCGAGCAATGGCTGGCCCTGGAGGGCGTTCACCACGGTTTCCCGGTCACCGGCGCACGCAGCGACCGCCTGGTGCTGACGGTGGAAAGCGCGCATCTGGAAGCGATCTTGGCCGCGATCGCGCCGCGCGCCGAAGTTGCAGCGATCCAGCTGCGCAAGCGCATGGAGTATCTGAATGCACGCGCCGGCTGGCTGCATCAAAGCGGCATCGTCAATGAGCGACCGGTTTTTGACCAGGGCCTGTTCGGCTGCGGCCAGACCATCGGCGTACTTGACTCGGGGGTCGACTACTCGCACTGCGCATTCAATGACAGCGTAGCCGGCTCACCGCCGATCAGCGACTGCAGCGATGGCGATGCCTGCCCGCCCGGTGTACCTGACTTTCTGCAGCGCAAGACCGCGCACTACTACAAATGGTCCGGCCCCGGCGATCCGCTCGGCGATGCCACCTGCGCCGCAACTGGCGCCGGCCATGGCACCCACGTCGCCGGCTCGATCACCGGCAACCACCCGGACAACGCCGTCGACTGCTCGGCCGGCACCTTCACCGCCACTCCCGGCAATCTCGACGGCACGGCACCGGGCGCGCATCTGATCGCGCAGGAAATGGGTGACAGCCTGCAATACGTCAACGACCTGGGTGGCAGCGTCTACCACGCGGCGACCGTCGCCTATGCCAACGGTGCCCGCATCCATTCCAACTCCTGGGGCGGCAGCTGCTGCTTTCTCGGCCTGTTCTGCATTCCCGGTTGCACCGCAGGCTACGACGAGTTCGCCCTTGACGCCGACGAAGCGACCTGGGAGTTTCCCGACCTGCTGCTGACGATCGCCGCCGGCAACAATGGCACCTGCTGCGCCAGCGTCGGCAGCGCGGTCGGAACGCCCGGCCTGGCCAAGAGCGCACTGACCGTCGGCGCTTCCGGAGCCGGCGCCAGCGGCGAGAACGCCGCCACGTTTTCGTCTCGCGGCCCAACCATCGACAGCCGGACCAAGCCGGACCTGATGGCTCAGGGTGACGGCATCCTGTCCAGCGCATCGAACGGCGATCCGAACCTTACGAGCTGCGGCACCTGCACGTTCAGCGGCACCTCAATGGCGACACCGACGGCGGCGGGTCTGGCAGCCCTGGTGCGGGAATACCTCAACCGCGGCTTCTATCCCAGCGGCAGTGAACTCGCCGCAGACGTCATTGCCACACCGTCGGCGGCCCTGCTCAAGGCGCTGATGATCAACGGCGCGCGCGACAT
>CAZFUH010000370.1:0-3791 GCA_964522235.1 uncultured Rhodanobacteraceae bacterium | reverse complement strand
CTTGCAGCGTCTCGCGGCGACGCCCTGACAGCCACCTTGTTCGACCATGCACTAGTGCCGAAATTGGAGTCGCTATCATGACCACCATGAGCGACCCGTTTCCGCATCGCATCGTCTGTCTGACCGAAGAAAGCACGGAAACCCTGTATCTCCTCGGCGAGCAGGGTCGCATCGTCGGCATCTCCGGCTTCACCGTGCGGCCGCCTCGGGCACGCAAGGAAAAACCCAAGGTCTCGGCGTTCACGAGCGCGAAGCTGCACGAGATCGAAGCGCTGCGGCCGGACCTGGTGATCGGCTTTTCCGACATCCAGGCCGACATCGCCGCCGAATTGATCCGGCGTGGCGTCGAGGTCTGGATCAGCAACCATCGTTCGGTTGAAGGCATCCTTGCGTACATGCGCCGGCTCGGGGCGATGGTGGGTGCCGACGAGCGAGCCTCGGCGCTGTGCCGGCGCGCCAGGGAACACCTGGATACGGTTGCTGCGCAGGCCGCCGCCTTGCCACGGCGACCGCGCGTGTACTTCGAGGAATGGGACGAGCCGATGATCAGCGCCATTCGCTGGGTCTCGGAGTTGATCGCGATTGCCGGTGGCGACGATGTGTTTCCCGAGCATGCCGAACAGTCGCTGGCCAAGGGCCGGATCCTGGCCGATCCGCTGGCGCCGGCGCGGCGTGCGCCGGACCTCATCATCGGCTCGTGGTGCGGCAAGAAGTTTCGCCCCGAGCGGGTTGCCGCGCGTGCTGGATGGCAGGAGGTGCCGGCAGTGCGCGACGGTGAGCTGCACGAGATCAAGTCGCCGCTGATCCTGCAACCCGGACCGGCCGCGCTGTTTGACGGCGTCGACGCACTCGCAGGTCTGATTCGCGCCTGGGCCGCGCGCACGGCAAGGGCAGAAAGGGTATAGAGCTCCGGGATACGGCAATTCTGGCCTACAGGCCGGCGCGTTTCTCGGCAACGATCCAAAGTGTCGCGCTGAGTCGGTTCAGCGGCCACAGCCGTTCCAGCACCGGGCTCATGCGGTACAAGGTTTCCAGACTCCGGGCCAGTCGAGGCCGCCGGTCGGCACCGGGCAGGGTGGCCGGGATCAAATGGTGATAGCCCCAGCGCAACGGCAGCAGGCCGCGGTCGAGCAGACGCCGGCGCATGGTCACGATTCGGTAGCGGCGCAGATGAGCCTGCTGCGGCCAGAAGCGTCGCGACATCCACTCGCTGATCGAGGCGGCATTGGGCAGGTGGGTCAGCACCAGACGACCGCCCGGTTTCAGTACCCGCCACAGTTCGGTCAACGATTCACCATCGTTGGGAACGTGTTCGAGTACGCCGCCTGCGAGCACGACGTCGAAACAGTCGTCGGGATAGGGCAGCAACCATGGATGGTCCAGTTGCCGGTAGTCGAGCCCGCTGCTGCGATGGAAATCAGCGTACTGCCCGGCCGCGCAGATGTCGCAGCCATGCAATTCCGCATCGGCTCCGAGTTCCTGTCTGGCCAACCACGCGAACACGCCGTGGCGACAGCCCCAATCCAGGACGCAGTTGGCGCCATCAAGCGCGCAGCGCACCTTGCGCCAGGCCTCGGCAAGTTCGCGCCGGCCGCTGCTCAGCGACTGCTTGCGTTGCAGATAGGCATCGTCCGAGCCGGGTTCGCCGGCACAGTAGAAGTCGGCGAGGGCTGCTGCAGTTGCCGCGGAGTCGAATCGGACGGCCGACACCTCAGCGTCCGTCGAAGGCGTGGTCGAAACGCACCGGGATACTGCCGTCGCTGCCCTCCGGCTGTACCTCCAGCTCGAAGCGCAGGCGCTCCTCGCCGCGGATCCGGAACTGGCCGATGTAGTAGATCGCGTCCTGGTCGCGCAGTTCACGCAGCTCGATGTGCTGTACCTGACCGATCAGCGAGCGTGCGCTGGCGGTGACCCGCGCCGGGACTGCGATCGGCTCACCGTCGTCTCCAGTCTGGCGCAGGACGGCAATGTTCAGCAGGCCACGAGTAGCGGATCGGGTCAGTTCGTAGCGGCGAGCGATGTCGGCGCCGAGTGCGGTCGATGGGATTGCGTTGTAGTGCACGGTGTATTCGCCGACGGTACGCAAACGCTGTTCCGCGCCGGCGTTCGTCGTATGGGCAAGGCCGGTGGTCGCGAGCACGGCGATGACGATGATGCGAAGCATGACGGACCTCCTTCGGCTACGCCAGGGCCAGGCGCTGGGCCAGGTCAGTCAACGGATGCACGACCAGCAGGCGCAGCAACTGTACGCCCAGAATGGCAAGGATAGGCGAAAAGTCCAACCCCATCGGTGGAATCAGGCGTCGAATCGGCGCCAGCAGCGGCTCGGTGATCTGGTAGATCAGAGGCACGGCCGGGTTGCGGTTGTCGACCGGAATCCAGCTCAGCAGCACGCCGATCAACAAGGCCCAGAACCAGATCCACAACAGCAGCGACAAGGCATCAGCGACGGCGGCCACGGCGATCGCCGAGAATGGCGGAATTGCTCCTAGCAGCAGGCTGAGCACATAGAACTTCAGGACCGCGACCAGCCAGACCAGTACCACGCCGGCGCTTTCCAGCCGGCCGATCGGTGGTATCAGCCTGCGCGTCGGCCCGATCAGCGGCTGGGTGATCTTGTGCAGCAGCTGGCAGATCGGGTTGTAGAAGTTTGCGCCGACAGCCTGCAGCAGGATGCGCAGCAGCAGGGCGATCATCAGCAGCCCGAACAGGGCGTTGACCAGCAGTTGTCCGGCATTGCCGAAATAGGACATGGCGGTGGCGTTTCCTCAGGGGTTTCCGGACAGTTCGACACCGCGCTGCACGGCTGCGGCGACGGCTCGATCCAACGCTGCGTCGAGATCGTCGCGATCCAGTTGGGCCATAGCCGCCGCGGTCGTCCCGCCGGGCGACGTGACGCGCTGGCGCAGAACGCTGGCGTCCTCGCCGGATTCGATCGCCATGCGCGCGGCGCCGAGGGCGGTGTGCAGCACCAGGGTGCGCGCGGCTTCCGGGTCCAGGCCTTGTCGTCGCGCCGCTGCCTGCAAGGCCTCGATTACGCGGAAAAAATAGGCCGGACCGGAACCGGAGACCGCGGTCACCGCGTCCATCAGCGCCTCGTCATCGATCCAGACCGTGACCCCGACCGCGCCGAGCACGCGTTCGGCCAGTGTCCGAGCCTGGCGGTCGCAGCGTTCGTTCGCGTACAAGCCGGTGGCGCCGGCACGCAACAGCGCCGGTGTGTTCGGCATCGCCCGGACCACCGCTCGGCCGCCGCCGAGCCAGGCATCGATCTGGTTGCTGCGGATGCCGGCGGCAATCGAGACGATGACGGTGTCGCTGTGGGTCAGCGCACCGGTGATCTCCCGACAGACCTCGGCGACGACCTGCGGCTTGACCGCGAGCATGACCAGGTCGGCGCCGGACGCCGCGTCCCTGGCATCGCCGGTGGCCTCGATGCCAAAGTCGCGAACCAGATCGTCGAGCGCCTGGCGGTTCGGATCGGCGACCCGCAGGCGGGTCGCCGGGTGGCCCTGCTCGCGCAGGCCGGCGATCAGGCTGCGCGCCATGTTGCCGCCGCCGATGAAGGCGATCGTCGCCGGCTGTGCCGTCGTGTTCGTGGTTGATGTCATCTATTGAACGAGTTCCCGGGCGAGGTCGCGGCGGCCGTGGTGCGGCCGGTCAGCGGCAAGAATATCAGCCGTGCGAATCCCGGTCTGCCGCCGAAGGTCACGGCGACGGAGTCCGTCGATCGGATTTCGATCTGCTGCGCAAGCGCTCGGCCGATCTCCGCGACCGGCTGTTCATCGCCC
>CAZFUH010000369.1:0-3793 GCA_964522235.1 uncultured Rhodanobacteraceae bacterium | reverse complement strand
TCATTGCGCATCCCGCACCAGTCGTGACATCCCAAGGCCGGTTCGATTGACTCGCAGGGTGTAGCCGAGGTCGAATCCGACGAACCATGAACTGGTCGGCTGGTTCGCCGTCGGCGAAGCGGTCCAGTACGCCGCATTGGGTGTCACCGGCGTGTTCGGAAACGCCGTGGTGTTGATCGACGGCATGGTTCTGCAGGTCTCGACCAGGCTGCCCAACTCCTTGACGTTGGGCTGGCGCCAGTCGTCGTATCCGGCGAAGCTGCTGGCCTGCGCCAGCACAACGGCGTCAGACCAGCTGCGCCGATCAGCCGTTCCGGTGCAGGTACTTCCAGTCCAGGTCTGTCCTTCGGTACAACGTTTCCACATCAGACCACTGCGACTGTCGGTGACGGTGCCGTCATCGTGAAAGACGTAGATGCTGTCCGGGTTCTGGGGCGGAACGGCACCTTGACATGCAAGCGCTGCTTGCGAAAAGCCAAGCAAAGCAAGGGTCGGGATCAAAATGGTGCGAGTGACGTTCATTGTCCGTCTCCTGTAGCGGAAACCAGACGCACCTTTCTGGCGCTGGCTCGACCCAGGTAGTCGACACCACCCTGATCGAAGAACACGGCCCACGCGGTGTCCGGGCTGTCGACTCGGGGCAATGCCGACCAGAACTGCGAAGCCGCGGTGTTGACGAAATAATCGGTGTCGATCGCGGGGTTGCTTCGCCCATAGTGCATGATCGTCTCGAGCTCATGCGGGGTAGGCATGCGCCAATCGCTGGTTCCGCACAAACCTTCGGCCTTCACTGCCTGCACATAGTGATGCGTATTGCAGGTCTGCGCGCCCAGCGAGGCATTGCAGCTTGCGGTCGTGCCGGCAGAACCTGAATGTCCATCCGGGCTGTCCGGATCGAACCAGGTGTAGTTGTGCCCTGTGTGCCGAATGTGGGTGGCGGTGTTGACTTTGACCTCCCAGAGCAAGCCGGTGACATTGTCGCGCGTGCACGCCCAGTCGCCGGCGGCCGGGCCCAGCTGCGCGCTTTCCGGCAACGGCTGGCCGGCATTGGAAATCTTGGTGAAGTCGAAACCAGCATCGCCACCACCAATCTTGTCAAGCTCGCCGAGAGCCGCCAGCGCGTCGCGGCCACGGTGCGCATCCTGACCCTGGGGATGTTGTTCGGTGCAGGACTCGAAGTTCCCGGATCCGGAGCCGCCACAGAACTGGATGCCGCTGTCGTTCAGCCATTGCACGTCTGGCAGTTCGGTGCACTCCGGAAGTCCCGGAACAGTGACAAGCATCTCCAACTGTTGCTCTTGTTCGCCATCTTCGCCGGAGATCCTCGCGATGCCGCTGCGGCAGTTGGTCAGTTCCAACTCGACCATCCCCCAGCGCTTCATTTCCTCGGGCGGCACCGGCACCGAAAATGTGCCGCCATGTCCGCGAAACAGATCAACACTTTGGGCCACACCAAACTGGATATCGAGGAACCGTTCCATGAATAGCCAGAGCGGGTCGCCGCCTTCATCGAAGCCATAGAAATAGCCAATCAGACCCAGGTGGGTTTGCACGAAGTTCCATCCTTGGCCCGGTGTTGCGGGATCGAACCAGGCACCGGTGGCATCCACCAGGGGCCGGGGTTCGCCAGCGACCGTGCAGTCCGCTGTGTCGAATCCATCCAAGCCGATCAACAGCCACAGATCGAACTCCTGAGTCCCTGACAGACCGTCGAGGCGCGCATACGCGCGCAGACACGAATCGAATCGCAAGGTCAGGGTTCCCCATAGCGCAACCCCGCCTTGATCGGGTGGCACCGGATCTCCGAACACCCCCTCCTGCGGCATTCCGGTGTCGACCACGATCGACTCGCCGAAAACCACCGGGCCGGAATGCAGATCGGTGATCAGCCACAGTGGCTTGCCGTCGTCGTAGCCATAGTAATAGCCGAACAGACCGCCATTCACGAGCTGCAGATTGAAACCCTGGCCGGGTTTCGCGGGGTCGTACCATAACCCGGTTACCTGCGGCGAAGAATCGCCCGCAGTCGACGCCGGCGGCGCAGACGCCGTTGCCGCGATTTCGGGCAAAGAGATCGCCCAGATCGATGCCGACGGCATCAGCACGAACACGCCCATCGCGCCGAGCAGAAGCTTGCAGGCCCGATGCGTGGCACGAAGTTTCGATCCACCTGCCATAACCCCCTCCTGACCATCAGTCTTTGGGTTGGGGCCTTCGATGCTTTCCGTGCGAAATCTCGACGTAGAGCGCTGGGCCTTGCCAACGCACCCGCAATCGTCCCTGCCTGCCTTTGGCCCAAGCTTGCACTATCCCCATGCAGCGTGGCGATCGCAAGTGACGATCGTCATTTGCGCCTTTCAGACATTGGCCCGGTCGCGCCAGTTCGCGAGCAACTCGGCCTCGCGCTCACGGGAAATACCGGCACGCAGAGTCGCCTGGCGCTCGGCCGGCTGGCTGCGGAACCAGGCCAGCAGATCGGCCACGGTGGTTGCCAACGGACGAAAGGTGAGACCGGCAGCAAGCGCGCGCGCATTGCTGACCTGGCCATAGCCGGCATACGGACCGCTGTTCGAGGGCACCCAGATCGGCAGACCGATCTCGTTGGCTTGCAGGAATTCCGGCGTGACATGGGTGAAGGTCACGGGGCCGCCGGTAACGGCATGGCAGCCGTGCAACATCGCGTCGGTGCTCAGCGTGTAATCCGGACCCACCGCGTTGAAGCTGCCGGTGGTGCCCGTCTCGGCCAGGCGAATCATCCATTCGCCGAGGTCACGGCCGTCGATGATCTGGACTGGATCACCACCGTCGCCCGGCACCAGCACTTCGCCGCCCTGTGCGACGCGATGCGGCCAGTAGGTAAAACGGTCGGTCTCGTCCCTCGGCCCGACGATGTAGCCTGGGCGGACGATGGTGACGCGATCACCAAACTGCTTGTGCGCCTCGGCCTCACTCAGCGCCTTCAGCGCCCCATACAGGTTCTGAATGTCGGCGCGCAGCGTCTCCTGCGTCTCTGCCATCGCATCCTCGCCCCTGTACTCGGCCAGCGCTGCGTCCTCGGTAATGCCGGCCCTGCTGCCATCGGCATAGACCGAAATCGTCGAGATGAACAGGTAGTGTCCGACCTTCCCCTTCAGCACCTGGCCAGCGTCGCGGACCCAGAACGGAAGGCTGGTGGGATTGTCGATGCAGACATCCCATTCGCGTCCTTGCAGCGACTTCAGATCGCCGGCATTGCGGTCGCCGTGCAATTGCTCCACTTCCCCCGACCACTCCAGGGCCGGCCGTTGGCCGCGATTGAACAGCGTCACCGTGTGGCCGCGCGCCAATGCGTAGTTCACCTGGAACGGCCCGGTGAAGCCGGTGCCGCCGAGGATCAGGATCCGCAGCGGCTTCGCAGCCCGGCCCACCGACCTGGAGGTCTGCGCAGAAGCGAGGGACGGCAGCGCGGCGGCGGCGGCGGCAAGCGCGCTGAGCTTGAACAGATCACGGCGGGTGGTCATGCGATGACTCCAGGACTGGCGGATGATCCAGCCGCGTCCCGCTCACGGCAGGCCTCCCACGGCTGGTGTATGAATTCATACACCTCTCCGCCGCTCACCGCCCCTGCCAGAAGTCAGCGGCCGGGCACACGAGCGGACCGAGACCGTTGCCCCTGAGCCCTCGCCTCTGCCTGGCGTCTTACGCTAGTGTGGTGCGTCGGAAGTTTGGTGCCTTTATCGCGCCGTGGATTCGGTCCCCAGACAAGGCGCGAGGAGGAGTCATAGCAGCGCTATGGCGACGACGAGCAAGACCG
>CAZFUH010000368.1:0-3806 GCA_964522235.1 uncultured Rhodanobacteraceae bacterium | reverse complement strand
AGCTCCTGTTCCAGCGGCTGGTCCGGCCAGCGGATGTTCAAGCCACCGGGCGGCAGCGGAAAATCGGTCGGCACGATGATGTCGAGCTGGTGCGGATCGACGTTGACGCTGGCCGAGCTCTCGACCGTCTCGGCAATGGTCTTGAAGCCGACCCAGCGACCGGTAAAGCGGCTCATCGCCCAGCCCAGCAGGCCCATGTCGAGGATGTCCTGGACGCCGGCCGGATTCAGCACCGGCATCAGGGCCGAGACGAATTCGTGTTCGGAACCGTGCGGCAGGGTCGAGCTGCGACAGGCATGGTCATCGGCGGCAAGGGCCAGCGCGCCGCCATGACGGCTGGTGCCGGCGGCATTTGCGTGCTTGAAGACATCGCCGCAGCGATCGACGCCCGGACCCTTGCCATACCACATCGCATAGACGCCGTCGTACCTGGCGCCCGGAAACAGGTTCGCCTGCTGGCTGCCCCAGACCATGGTCGCGCCGAGATCTTCGTTGAGGCCGGGCTGGAACTCGATGCCGGCCGATTTCAGATGCTTCTTCGCCCGCCACAGCTCCAGGTCGAAGCCGCCGAGCGGTGAGCCGCGATAACCGGAAATGAAGCCGGCCGTGTTCAGCCCGGCGGCGCGGTCGCGCTGTTGCTGCATCAATGGCAGGCGGACCAGGGCCTGGACGCCGCTGAGATAGATCCGCCCCTGCTCGCGGGTGTACTTGTGGTCCAGGGTGTACTCGGTGTCGAGCACGGACGAGGTGGTGGCGGCGGACATGGCGGCGGCGTTCCGGTCGGGAGAAAGTCAGCCGCGCATTCTAGCAGGGGCTGCTTGACTGGCCCGGACTCGTCCGGGCCAGAGGAGTTAGTGACTAGGAGTTAGAAAATAGTGCGTTGGCGCAGATCTCTAACCTCCAACTTCTATCCTCCAACTCCTGCTTCCAGGCTTCGGCGGTCAGGCGGCTTCGAGAACTTCGTTGCCGAGCAGATAGTCGGCGACCTGGCGGCGCTGTTCGGCGGCCGATTCGACGCGGCTGATCCGAGTCCAGAACGCAGCGCGATCCGGGCCGTCCTTGCAATACCAGCCGATGTGCTTGCGCGCGATACGGACGCCTGCCGGCTCACCGTAGAACGCATGCAGGTGGTCCAGGTGTTCGAGCAGGATCGACGCTACCTCGCCTGCGGTCGGGGCTGGCAACGTCCGGCCGGTGGCCAGGTAGTGGCCGATCTCGCGAAAGATCCACGGCCGACCCTGGGCGGCACGGCCGATCATCACCGCGTCGGCACCGGTATCGCGCAGCACCTGCCGTGCCTGTTGCGGCGTCGTGATGTCGCCGTTGACGAGTACCGGGATCGACACCGCGGTCTTGATCGCGGCGATCGTGTCGTACTCGGCATGGCCGAGAAAGCGATCGGCTCGAGTGCGGCCATGCACGGCCAGTGCGGCGACGCCGGCCTGCTCGGCGATGCGCGCGATCGCCACACCGTTGCGCCGCGACGGTTCGGGGCCGGTGCGGATCTTCAGTGTGACCGGTACCGGCACCGCAGCGACGACCGCGTCGAGAATGCGCCCGACCAGGGCCTCGTCGGCGAGCAGAGCCGAGCCGGCATCGCGCTTGCAGACCTTCTTGGCCGGGCAGCCCATGTTGATGTCGATGAGCTGGGCGCCGTGATCGACATTGAAGCGCGCCGCTTCGGCCAGCATGTCCGGGTCATAGCCGGCGATCTGTACGCTGACCGGTTCGGGTTCGCCATCGTGGTCGCGGCGCAGCCGCGACTTGCGCGTGCGCCACAGCGCCGGATCGGATGCGGTCATTTCCGATACGCATAGGCCGGCGCCGAGGCGCTTGCACAGTACCCGGAACGGCTTGTCGGTAATTCCCGCCATCGGCGCCAGCACCAGCGGCGGCTCGATACAGTACGGCCCAATCTTCATCGCCGCCATGATAGCGCAGCGTTTCACCACCCCATGTAGAGCGCAGCTCGCTGCGCTTTGCGGCCGTCAGGCCGCTCGCTCCAGCTACACCCGCCTCGACCCCGGACCAATTGCAATTGTAGAGCGCAGCGTGCTGCGCTTTGCGGCCGCCAGGCCGCTCGCTCCAGCTACGTCATCCTCGAACCTGCGCCCGATGCCGCCCCGGTCGCGAAGCTCAATCCAGCGGCCCGTCCAAGGTCAACACATATTCACCACACGCCCCAGGCTCCCGCGACGTGACGATAACCCGCTGCTCACCGGGCAACGCGCCTTCAAGTGGCAGCGGATTGCCGGGCGTGGCAGCGCCAAGACAGCGTACGGCCGGACCGCAGAACTCCCAGCAGACAAATGCTGCGAGATTGGCTTCGCTGTTCAGCGACAGCACACCAGGCCAGCCGGGAGACGGCAGCGTAAGCGCGTAGATGTTGGTCGGTGCCGGGGTCTGCGTGCTGCCTGCGGCGACGGTCGGCAACAAGTGTTCGGCACCGCAGGTGTCGCCTAGAACCGGGGTCACAGTGGACAGCGGTGGCGCCGTACAGACATCCGCATCCGGCTCGAAATCGCGCCAGACCAGTTGACTGTCACCAATGCCATAGCGATCGAACAGCACCGCCTTGCCGGCCTGTGCGCTCGCAAACTGCGGGCTCGGGCTGCTCAGGCCCAGGCTCAAGCGGTAGGTGCCGAACCAGTCCGCGTTGTCAAGGCTGGACAGTACGGCGGTCGGTGGTTCGCCGAAAGCGGTGTCGATCCAGACGCGCAACTCGCCGTCGCTGCCGGCTCCGATGTCGAGTTCAACGCCGATCTCTGGATGATCCGCCACCAGTGTGACGCTACCGAATGCGGTGTTGTTGCTGCAGGTGGAGCAAGCGGCGCCGTATACCAGCCATCGGCCGTCGCCCGCCGCGTTGCTGACGATGCCGACGCGAAACATGTCCGCGTTGGCGGCGTTGCCAGCGCCGACAACGTTCTGAGACACCGCCGACGCCAACGAGACCGATTGCAGCACGTCGAAGTTGTCCAGCTCGCTCAGGTCGACTCGGAAGAACAGGCGCAATGGTTCGGCGACGTCGCGTCGCACCGTATGCACGGTCGCTGCCGAGGTCGAGTCGCCGGTCAGCGACGAAGAGAAGCCGCAGCCCTCGGCATCGACCGACCGGTCGACCTCGCCGCCGTGCTCATAGACCTCGGTGAACGGCGCTTCGATGCAGTCCTGCGCGAAAGCGGCAGGCGCGGCGAGCAGCGCGGTCGCCGCCAGTGAAACGAGCGATACGTGCATTCGTACGGCCCTCCCATGTCGACTTCCGAGCAATAAGAACAGATTCGTAGTTCTTGGTCAAGCTGGGCGGAATCGTTGCTGGACCTGATCGAGACTGGGCATCGAGGTGGCGGCGCCGATGGTCTCGGTCGACAGTGCTGCGCAGCGGTTGGCATGCTCGACCGCTGCGCGGAATTCCTGCTCAGGATCGCGAACCAGGGCCGCGGCGAGGGCTCCGTTGAAGGCATCGCCGGCGCCCGTGCTGTCGATGGAGCGTACGCGCTCGGCCGGCACCCGGTAGCGGTCGGTTTCGCCTTGGCCATGGCGGCTGTCCTGGCCATGTGAGACGAAACAGCCGTGTTCGCCCAATGTGACGACGATGGTTGCGACACCAAGTCTGCGCGCATACGCATGCAAAGCATCGTCGCTCAGCGTGGCGACCTGCTCGCCAGTCAAGCCGCCGCCAGCAAAACGCCGCACCAGCAGCGCGAACTCGGTTTCGTTCGGCGTCAGAAGTTCGATCCGCGCGAGCTGCTCTGGTCGCAGCTCCGGATGCACCGGCGCCGGATTCAGCACGACCGGAACGTCGT
>CAZFUH010000367.1:0-3811 GCA_964522235.1 uncultured Rhodanobacteraceae bacterium | reverse complement strand
TAGACACGCTATCTTGAGGGGGTAGTGGCGCAAGCTGTGTGGGTTCGAGTCCCACCATCCGCACCAGGTTGATCGCGAAGCGCTCCCGGCAGTCGCTCGGCTCCAGGCAGGCCGAAGCCGGTGCCGGGGTGGCGGCGCGGAAACAGTTCGGTCGATACGCGGCGACGCAGCCTTAGAGCGCGAACCCGGTCGGCCTTCTCCGCCACGGCCTCGGCTGTCGCCGGGACGTGACAACACAGGTTTCGAATTGCCTGGCCACGGAAGGCGGGGCAAAACGATCAAGGATGATCACACTGATGTGTCGGTGCGACCGACACGGAGGTCGACAGTGCTAGGCGAATATTTTCCGATTGCGGTGTTCCTTGCCGTATCCACCGGCCTGGGTCTGATTCTGCTGGCGCTTGGCCAGCTGATCTCGCCGAAACGGCCCGATGCCGAGAAGTCCTCGCCGTATGAATGCGGTTTCGAGGCGTTCGAAGACGCGCGCATGCGTTTTGACGTGCGCTACTACCTGATCGCAATCCTGTTCATCGTCTTCGATCTGGAGATCGCCTTTCTGTTTCCGTGGGCCCTGGTGTTCGATGAGATCGGCATCGAGGCGCTGATCGCGATGACGGTGTTTCTGGGCATCCTGGTCATCGGCTTCATCTATGAATGGAAGAAGGGGGCGCTGGAATGGGAGTGATCGACTACCGCACGCCCGATGGCGAGGTCTCGAACTCGTTCTGGCGCAATCCGGAACCGACCGGCATCGTTGACGACATCCTGCGCCCGGACGGCTTGGTTGCCGAACAGGGGTATGCCACGACCACGCTCGACGCCCTGGTCAACTGGGCGCGTACCGGATCGATGTGGCCGATGACCTTCGGCCTGGCCTGCTGCGCAGTCGAGATGATGCATGCCGGTGCCGCACGCCTGGATCTGGACCGCTACGGCGTGATCTTCCGGCCCTCGCCGCGGCAGTCCGATGTGATGATCGTCGCCGGCACCCTGGTCAACAAGATGGCGCCGGCGTTGCGCAAGGTCTATGACCAGATGCCCGATCCGAAATGGGTGATCTCGATGGGCTCGTGCGCCAATGGCGGCGGCTACTACCACTATTCGTACGCGGTGGTGCGCGGCTGCGATCGCATCGTCCCGGTCGATGTCTACGTTCCAGGCTGCCCGCCAACCGCCGAAGCCCTGGTCTACGGCATTCTGCAGTTGCAGAAGAAGATTCGCCGCACCAACACCATCAAGCGCTGAGGGCCCAGACGTGAGCGAAGTCACCGACACCCTGGCCGCTCGTCTGCGGGCGCGCTTTGGCGCTACCGTCCAGATCAGCGAGGCGATCGGCGAGACCACCATCGAGGTCGGGTCGGCCGACTGGCTGGACATCGCCCGCGCGCTGCGTGACGAGTTCGCGTTCGAGCAGCTGATCGATCTGTGCGGAGTCGACTACCTGGGCTATGGCGACAGTGAGTGGGATGTCTCCGACGTCAGTTCGGAGGGTTTTTCGCGCGCCGTCGAGGGCCTCGGTCCGGGCCGTTTCCGCTGGGACGATCGGCCCGAGAGTTCGCTACGCGCACGGCGTTTCGCCGCGGTCGTGCATCTGCTGTCGATTCGTCACAACGAGCGTGTTCGCCTGCGCTGTTTCGCGCCCGACGATGAACTGCCGGTGGTGGCGTCCCTGACCGGGCTGTGGTCGGCTTCGAATTGGTTCGAGCGCGAGGCCTTTGATCTGTACGGCATCGTCTTCGAAGGTCATCCGGATCTGCGCCGCATCCTCACCGACTACGGGTTCATCGGTCATCCGTTCCGCAAGGATTTTCCACTGATCGGCAATGTCGAGGTCCGCTACGACCCGGAGAAGGGTCGAGTGATCTATGAGCCGGTGACGTCGGTCGAACCCCGGGTCGGCGTCCCACGGGTCATCCGTGACGACGCCCGTTACGAAACCGCGCGTGGCGAATCGGCGGCGCGCGCCGACACGACGGGGCAGGGCTGATGGAAATCCAGAGCTACACGATGAACTTCGGGCCGCAGCATCCGGCTGCGCACGGTGTCCTGCGCCTGGTGCTGGAGATGGAGGGCGAGTCCGTCCAGCGCGCCGATCCGCACGTCGGCCTGCTGCACCGCGCGACCGAAAAGCTGGCCGAATCCAAGCCGTTCAACCAGTCGATCGGCTACATGGACCGGCTCGACTACGTGTCGATGATGTGCAACGAGCACGCCTATGTGCGGGCCATCGAACAGCTCATGGGCATCGAGCCGCCGCTGCGCGCGCAGTGGATCCGGACCATGTTCGACGAGATCACGCGCATCCTGAACCACCTGATGTGGGTCGGCACCAATGGCCTGGATCTCGGCGCGATGGCGATGTTCCTGTACGCGTTCCGGGAGCGCGAAGAACTGATGGACCTGTACGAGGCGGTCAGCGGCGCGCGCATGCACGCGACCTACTACCGTCCCGGCGGTGTCTTCCGCGACCTGCCGGACACGATGCCGAAGTACCGTGAGTCGCCCTGGCACAAGGGCAAGGATCTCAAGCGCCTGAACGAATGGCGCGAAGGCTCGATGCTCGATTTCGTCGAGGCTTTCACCAAGGATTTTCCCAAGCGGGTCGACGAGTACGAGACCCTGCTCACCGACAACCGGATCTGGAAACAGCGCACCGTCAACATCGGCGTGGTTACGCCGGAGCAGGCGCTGAGCTGGGGCATGACCGGGCCGATGCTGCGCGGTTCGGGCATCGAGTGGGACCTGCGCAGAAAGCAGCCGTATGCGATGTACGACCAGGTCGAGTTCGACATACCGATCGGGGTCACCGGCGATTGCTACGACCGCTACCTGGTGCGCATGGAAGAGATGCGCCAGTCGAACCGGATCATCGAGCAATGCGTCGCCTGGCTGCGCGCCAATCCCGGCCCGGTGATGATCGACAACTACAAGGTCGCGCCGCCGTCCCGCGAAGAGATGAAGGACGACATGGAAGCGCTGATCCATCACTTCAAGCTGTTCACCGAGGGCTATACGGTGCCGGCCGGCGAGACCTATGCCGCGGTCGAGGCGCCGAAGGGTGAGTTCGGCGCGTACATCATCTCTGACGGCGGCAACAAGCCATTCCGTCTGAAGCTCCGGGCGCCGGGTTTTGCCCACCTGTCGTCGATGGACGAGATCGTGCGCGGCCACATGTTATCGGACGTGGTCGCGATGATCGGCACCTATGACATCGTGTTCGGGGAGATCGATCGATGACCCTGGTTCCCGTTCCCTGCTCCCCGCTTGCCTGCTCGCAGACATGAAAGCCACCGGTAACTACGAAGCCGCGAAGAACGTCGATCCTCAGCTCGCCCTGAGCGAGGCGACGCGTGCGCACATCGATCATTGGCTGGGCAAGTTTCCGCCCGATCGCAAGCGTTCGGCGGTGATCCAGGGATTGACCGCGGCGCAGGAGCAGAACGGCGGCTGGCTGACCGACGAGCTGGTCACCGCGGTTGCGAAGTACCTGGAGATTCCGCCGGTCTGGGCCTACGAGGTCGCCAGCTTCTACTCGATGTTCGAGCTCAGGCCGGTCGGCCGCAACAACGTCGCGATCTGCACCAACATCTCGTGCTGGTTGAACGGCGCCGAAGACATCGTCGGCCATTGCCAGCGCAAGCTCGGCATCAAGCTCGGCGAGAGCACGGCCGACGGCCGCGTCTATCTGAAACGGGAAGAGGAGTGCCTGGCCGCGTGCTGCGGCGCGCCGATGATGGTCGTCAACGGTCACTATCACGAGAACCTGACCCCGGCCAAGGTCGACGAGATCCTGGACGGACTGGAGTAGGCA
>CAZFUH010000366.1:0-3812 GCA_964522235.1 uncultured Rhodanobacteraceae bacterium | reverse complement strand
GGATCGGGGCCGAAGACCAAGCGAGAATGGTGCGAAACTTCCGGCGCACTACACTCGTGTGGTGCGCCGCTCTTGGCGGCCCTTTCAGAGTCCCCCAATGCGTTCTCGGCAAGGCGCCGTTCGCAAGCAAGTGTGGGGGGCGCCGCCTTCCAGTGCGCGCGCCGCGTCCCGGCGGATCCTGCTGACGCTCAGCGCAGGGAAGCGAATGCCGACTTCAGTGCCTCGCTCCAGGCCTCGGTCATGGCGGTGAAGCCTGGATTGCCCTGTTCGATCCGCTCCTGGGTGCGGATGCGGCATTGGTCGCGACCGATGGTGAGCAGATCCAGCGGCATGCCAACCGAAAGGTTGGAGCGGAGGGTGGAATCCATCGACAACAACACCGCTTTGCAGCCATCGGCCAGCGAGGTCGTGGGCGAGATCACCCGGTCCAGGATCGGCTTGCCGTACTTGTGCTCGCCGATCTGCAGGAACGGAGTGTCCTCGCAAGCCTCGATGAAATTGCCCTCGGCATAGATCAGGAACAGTCGTGGCCTTCCGCCGCGGCGCTGGCCGGCGACGATCAGGGATGCACCCGAAGCGACCGTCGAGGACTCCATCTTCTCGCGCATGTCGGCGCTGACCACGGACAGGGTATTGCCGATGATCTCGGCGATCGCCAGCATCGTGTCCGCCCTCATGATCGAGGTCGCCGGACTGGCGTCGGCACTGTCGATCGCATCCTGCAGTTTGGCCAGCACAGTCTGTGTTACCGACAGGTTGCCGGCGGTCATGATCGCGATCACGCGCTCGCCGGGCTCCTCGAACACGAACATCTTCCGGAATACCGCGATGTTGTCGAGACCGGCATTGGTCCGGGTGTCGGAGAGCATGACGATGCCTTCGTCCAGCAGCAGGCCCACACAGTAGGTCATTCCGATTCTTCGCTCAGTTGCGTTGGCTGTGGCCTCGCCGCCGCGAGGCCGGTTCCGGGTCGAAGCCCTGGTGCGCGTGCGCGGAATGGTGACACGCAATCGGCTAGCCCGCATTTCTCACACCCCACCTGCTGCGGCCGCCGATCTTCGCGCCGTGGCGCGGCGTACTCCCGTTTGTCGGCTCAACGTAGTGTCGACTACGCCTTCGCCGCCAAACGGTCAGTAGACGAAGCTGGCGCTCGCTCACTGCTGCTGGCTGTCGCGGATGCAGAGATCGACCTGCATGCACTCGACACCGACGCCGCGCGAAACGCCACGGATCGGGGCCGCCTGTTGCGCGTCCTGACCAGAACCCAGACGGACGTAGCGCTCATCGGGACAACAGCGATTTGCGGCGTCGAAGCCGACCCATCCGATGGTATCGACATGGATCTCGGCCCAGGCGTGGCTGGCCTGGTGCGCCTCGCCATCGGCGCTGCTGTGCAGGTAGCCAATGACATAACGAGCCGGCAGACCGGCACTGTGCGCCGCGGCGATCAGGGCATGGGCATGATCCTGGCAGACGCCACGACCTTCGGCCAATGCCTGAGCCGCCGTGGTTTGGGCATGGGTGACACCGGGCTGGTATTCGATCGCGTCCGCGACCGCCGTGGCCAGACGATGTGCCCGGTCGAGACCGTCGCCGTCCGAGCTGCCTGACAGGGCCTGCGCCGCCAATGTGCGCAGCGCTTCGTCGGGTCGGATCGACGGCGCCGTGCGCAGGTAGGCGCGTGGCGATACCGATTCGCGGTGGCCGCGCAGCACGCCGGCACAGTCGATGGTTTCCACGGTGCCGGCGACGACGATGACCAGCTCGCTGACCGGTCCGAACAGGCTCATCGTGATCAACTGGTCGCCGGCGCCGTCAGTCAGCGCTGAGCCAAAGCTGGCACCTTCGACGCCGATGTTCCAGTCGATCACGCGCTGGCCTTCGAATCGCGACGGCTGCATGCGCATGCTTTGCGTGACGTGCCGCATCGGCTGGTCATAGCGGTAGGTGGTGCGATGCTCGATCTGCAACAGCATTCAATGCACTCCAAACAGATAGGCGGACGCGATATCGGCGCCAAGACTGGCGTTTCGGGCGACGAAGCGGGTCAGAAATTCGTGCAGGCCCTCGTCGATGATGTCCTCGATCCGAGCCTCGGCCAGCTCGCCGAGCAGCTTGACGGATTCATCATGCGCCTGTGTGCTGCCGCCGTAGGCCCGCGCCAAGCGCGCCAGGTGATGCTCGACCTGCTCGGCGCAGTGCAGCAGCGAACGCGGACAGTTGCGATCCAGGACCAGAAAATGCGCGATCTTGGATGCCGTGTATTCGCCACCATAGGACCAGTGAAAGGCGCGGAAGGCGGACAGCGCCCGCAGCAGGGTCGTCCACTGGTAGCTGTCGGTGCTGCCGCCGACCATGTCCGTGGTCGGCAGCAGCACGTAGTACTTGACGTCGAGCAGACGCGCGGTGTTGTCGGCGCGTTCCAGGAAGTAGCCCAGATTGAGAAAATCATAGCCGTCGTTCTGCAGCAGAGTGCCTTCGGCAGCGCCGCGCAGCCAGGCGCCGTGGCGCTTGGTCCAGTCGCACAGGTCGGGCAAGCGGGCCGAGGATCGCGGCTGCTCCTTCATTGTCCGCAGTTCCAGCCAGGCGCTGTTGAGCGCATCCCAGACTTCCGAGGTGAGAGCGGAACGAATCGAACGACCGCCCTGGCGGGCACGATCGATGCAGTTGGCGACGCTGGATGGATTGTCCTGATCGAAGTACAGCCAGGTTTCGACGTCGGCCTGGCGCGGGGTCGGGCCATAGCGCTCGGCAAAGCCGTCTGCGCTACCGGCAGCTGCAAGAATGGAGGCCCATTCGCTGCGGTAGCCACGTGCCACCGATGGCATCATCGCCATTCGGTAGCCGACCTCCAGCAGGCGTGCCATGGTTTCCGCGCGCTCCATGTAGCGCGCCAACCAGAACAGATTTTCCGCTGTACGGCTGAGCATGCCTGATCCTCGTCAGTCGGCCAGGACCCAGGTGTCCTTGACGCCACCACCCTGGGAGGAATTGACCACCAGCGAGCCTTCACGCAGGGCGACACGGGTCAACCCTCCGGGACACAGGTGGACGTGCTGACCGACCAGGCAGTAGGGCCTGAGGTCGACGTGGCGCGGCGCCAGGCCACTGTCGACGAAGGTTGGACAGGTGGACAGCGCCAGTGTCGGTTGGGCGATGAAGTCGGCCGGATCCGCCTCGATGCGCTGGCGATAGGTGCTGATCTCATCGCGACTGGCAGCCGGGCCGATCAGCATCCCGTAGCCGCCGGAGCCATGCACCTCCTTGACCACCAGCTCCGGCAGGTGCGCCAGGACGTAGGCCAGATCCTCGGCATCGGCGCAGCGCCAAGTCTGGACGTTGTGCAGGATCGCATCTTCGCCGAGGTAGAAGCGGATCATCTCGGGGACATAGGTGTAGACGGCCTTGTCGTCGGCGACGCCGGCGCCCGGCGCCGAACAGATGGCAACACCACCGGAGCGATAGACATTCATCAGCCCGGGCACGCCGAGCATGGAGTCGGGACGGAAGCAGAGCGGGTCCAGGAAGGCGTCGTCGATGCGGCGATAGATCACGTCGACACGGCGCGGGCCCTCGGTGGTGCGCATGTAGACGAAATCGCCATCGACGAACAGATCCTGGCCCTCGACCAGCTCGATGCCCATCTGATCGGCCAGAAACGAATGCTCGTAGTAGGCGCTGTTGAACGAACCCGGGCTGAGCAGCACCACGCAGGGATCGCCGGTGCACTTGGCCGGCGCGACGCTGGCCAGGGTGCGGCGCAACTGGCTCGGGAAGTCGTCGACCGGCTCGATGCGCAGTTGCTGGAACAG
>CAZFUH010000365.1:0-3833 GCA_964522235.1 uncultured Rhodanobacteraceae bacterium | reverse complement strand
CAGCCGACCCGCGCGATCACCGCCGGAGTGACCTCGAATGCCGGCGCCACGGGTCATCCCGGTGCTGCGATTCGGTGCCCCAATTCGGTGCCAACCCGCAGTCGCGACTGCGAACTGCGTCACAGCGGCCGCCAACGGCGAGCCTTGCGTCGGCGCAGGAGAGCGGTTGCCAATCCGGGCTAGAATTGGCCACGCGCAAACGATGCGCGCACGGGGGGAAACACATGATTAGCGAAACGGACTCGGTGTCCGTTCTGCTGGAACACTGGCAGGCCGGTGACAACCGAGCACTGGAGCAACTGTTGCCGATGGTCTACAGCGATCTGCGCTCGATGGCCGCCTCGGAGCTGCGCAGCCACCGCGGCCACGACACCTTCCAGCCGACCGCCCTGGTCAACGAGCTGTTTGTGCGCCTGCTCGGCGCCAGCTCGCTCAACCTTCAGGACCGCAGCCACTTCTTCAACAGTGCGGCGCGCATCATGCGTCAGATACTGGTCGACCATGCCCGCCGTACCCAGGCCGACAAACGTGGCGGCGGCTGGATCCGCGAAGACTTCCACGCCACCCTGGAGCTGCCGATTCCCGAGCACTACCAGCTCGACGAAGTCGACGAGGCCCTGGTGGCGCTGGAGCGTCTGGACGCCGAGCTGGCCGGCATCGTCGAACTGCGCTTTTTCGCCGGCCTCAGCGTCGCCGAGGTCGCGGCGGTGCTCGACAAGGATGAGCGCACGGTCTACCGGCGCTGGGCGACGGCCAAGGCCTGGCTCAAGGATCGACTCGACACGTGACGTCGTCGCGGGAAGACGGTCCTATCGGTTCTGTGGCCGGATGGAACGCCTCGCGCTGCGATCAACGGTCGCAGCGCGAGGCGATGCCGGGTCAATTGGTGCGGATCGGCAGATAGGTCGCGTTGTTCCATTCCACGACCTCGGCGATTGCGTTGTTCTCATCAACGATCACACCGAGCCAGTAGTTTCTGTTGGCATCGAGATTGGACGGGATCGTCAACGTCACCTGGGAGGTGAAATGGCCGCCGGCCGAGATCGAGAGACTGGCGCCGCCAATGCGCCGGTCTGCGGTCGTGATCAGATCGTTGGTGGAAATGTAGTAGCCGACCTGAACATTGTTCTGAGACTGTGCACCCATGTTCTCGTAGGTGAACTCGGCGCGAACTTGCTGGCCGCGATTGACCCGGAAGCGCGTTTCGCCGCCGTCGTTGAAACTGGCCAGGACGTTGCCGGAGGTGTTGAACAGCCGCGTCTTGCGATGCGCGCTGTACTCGCCGCTGGCACTGTCGTAGCGCCAGTGCACGACTCCGAGATCACGGCGAATCGGATTGCGGGCGCCGTACAGGAACACCGCAGCCGCCGAGGCATCGGCGCCGAGGTAGGCGCGGGCATTGCTGCCGTTGACGTGCAGATGCTGGAAATCGGTGCCCATGATGTTGTACCAGCGATTCTCGTGGTTGAGGATCAGGCCATGACCGACCTCGTGCAAGCCGGTCGTCCGCATCGAACGGCCGGCGGTGCCGCCGCCGTAGTTCCACAGGTTGCCCTTGCTTTCCGACGAGGCCCACTGCCACGGCGAACGGTAGTCGAACACGACATCGACCTCGTTCATGTGCACGTGGTTGCCGAAAAACCAGTAGCAGGTCCAGTACTGGAACGCGCGTGCCGGAGCGCCACTCAACAGGCCGGTATCGGAGCTGCCCCAGACCTCACTGTTGCCATTGCCGCGTCCGACACTGCCGCTGGTCGTGGTCATTCCATAGGTGAAGCGACTCGGATTGTGATTGAAGCGGTCAATCGTGCTTTGCAAGGTACTGCGCCAGGTTCCGGCCGGAAAGCTGGTGGTGGAAGCGCGCAAGGTCTTGCTGTTGGAACTCCACTTGATCGACTGCCCGAGGCAGGTCTTGTAGGAGTAGGCGACGGCCTGACCGGCCCAGGCACCGGCGATCAGGACACAAAGGGTGTGCACTAGGAAACGGATCATCTGGATGCTCTCCGGCTACCGGTCTTGCCGGTCGCGAATGACGGGATTGAATTCCTGCTGTTGCAGGGCCTCGCGCTCACGACGTTCTTCCGCCGTCTCTTCGGCCCGCGTCGGTGACGTCTGCAACGGGTCGGAGCGCAGTCTCGGCGGGCGTGACGCGGTCAGCGTCGGCGCCTTGAACGGCGTATCCGGATCCACACTTGCCACCGCCGCGGTTTCGCGTGGCTCGGGCAATCGGCGAATCTCATCGACCAGCCACTGGCGCACCTGATCGAACGCGACTGCCGGTCGCCGCTGCCGCTCCGGTTCGTCGACATGCACTTCGACGTCGCCCTCACCGACCAGGGCATCGCGTCGGCGCTGGTCCTGGCCGGCATGAACCGCGTACTCGATCGTCTTCGGCGCTTCCTGCTCGTAGCGCCGACGCAGATCGTCCATGCTGGATTCTCGGCTCAGCACCCGGACCTGGCGGGCAACGTCCGGATTCTTGATCAGTTCATCGAAGCTCGGCGCCGGCACCGTCACCTTCAGCAATTCCGTCTGCACCTCGGTGCCGTACAGCAAACGGCCCTTGTCGATGCCGACCACGGCTTGCCCGTGGGCACCGTAGACATGACCGCGATAAATGCGCAGACGACCATCCTCGCAACCGACCAGCGGACAATCGGAGCCGCCGTTGTCGCGCACCAGCAGGAGGTCCTCGTCGCCAACACTGAACTGCGGCACGCCGCTGACGGTCAGAAAACGGCCCTGGCCATCGCTGCCGCCGACGAAGCGCAGGGTCAGTGAATCGCCATCGACACGGCCGCGCAAGGCATCGCCGATCTTGTAGGTGACGAAGGTGTAGGGCACGCGTTCGTCGCCGGTCGATTGCCGATACTGCACCGAGCTGACGGTGCCGTGGACGACGGCCTCGGCGTCGGCGATCGATTCCGCAAGAGTCGGCGGTGTCCCGTCCGGCTTGTCCGGCTCCTGAGCTGCGACCGACATGGCGGCGAGCAGAAAGGCCAGAGCGATCGCGGCGGCCCGCCCACGCTCGGATGAAAGGTGAATGCTCATAGGACGATCCCATTGTTCAAGATGCGCTACGTCAATCCGTGCAACGTCTGATCGGCGATCGACGTAGCCGGAATTCGAAGAAGAGCGGCATGCGCTGCCGAAGCGGCAGTGCCGCCAGTGCGCAGCACTCTTCACTTTCTGACTACGCGTGAACGCCGCGGATCCTGACAGTCCGATTGCTTCCGGCGGCCGGAAGACCCAGTGGTTGCGCAGCGACGAACTGCCGCGACTCCTCGAACGGGCTAGTTCGAACGGCGCAGCCCGTCGGCGCTAGCGTGCTCGTACTAGGGCAAAGACGCGATCGACGCCGACGCCGGACGCACCTAGTCTGCGCTGCACCGCCGCCAACGCTTGCGGCCGAGTGCACGAGGAGACAAAGATGAATTCCGCTTTTGATTCCGACGCGGCCCTGGATCGGGCCGAGGACGATCCCTCGGCATTCGACGATGCCGACGCCATCGACGGTCTTGGTGAACTCGACGAGCTCGATGAGCTCGATGCCGAAGGCTACGACGCCGCCGGCGACGAAGATGCCCTCGGCGAGGACGACGACGGCTACGACTCCTTTGCGCAGGCCGATGATCTGGATGCCTATGGCGATGCCGCCAGTGGCGACGACCTCGATCTCGGCGACGAGGATCACGCCGCCGAGGCCGCGTGGTCGGCATTCGAGGACGACATCGCCGACGCCCTGGACGTCGACGGTACCGACGAATTTCTGAGCCGCGTGCTCGGCGGTCTGTCGCGCGCCGCCGGGGCGGTTGCGCGACACAGTGCGCCAG
>CAZFUH010000364.1:0-3833 GCA_964522235.1 uncultured Rhodanobacteraceae bacterium | reverse complement strand
CCGCGATGTCTCCGGCGAAGGTGTCCAGCAGGCGCTGCTGAAGCTGATCGAGGGCACCATTGCCAGTGTTCCGCCGCAGGGCGGGCGCAAGCATCCGCAGCAGGAGTTCCTGCAGGTCGACACCAAGAACATCCTGTTCATCTGCGGTGGCGCGTTCGCCGGCCTGGAGAAGTTGATCCTGCAGCGTTCGGAGTCGGTCGGCATCGGCTTCAACGCCGAGGTGCGCAGCAAGAAGAAGTTGCAGAACGTCGGCAAGACACTGAAGGACGTCGAACCCGAGGATCTGGTCCGCTACGGCCTGATTCCGGAATTCGTCGGCCGCCTGCCGGTGGTTGCGACCCTCGAAGAGCTGGACGATGCGGCCCTGGTCAAGATCCTGACCGAGCCGAAGAATGCCGTGATCAAGCAGTTCAAGAAGCTGTTTGACATGGAAGGGGTCGAACTGGAGTTTCGCCCCGATGCCCTGAACGCCATCGCCGTCAAGGCCTTGCAACGCAAGACCGGCGCCCGCGGCCTGCGGACGATCCTGGAAGGGGTACTGCTCGATACCATGTACGAGCTGCCGACCCTGGAAAACGTCAGCAAGGTCGTCCTGGACGAATCGGTGATCAATGGCCAGGCCGAGCCCTACCTGATCTACGAGGGTGGCAGCGCTCAGCCCAAGGTCGCTTCCGACAAGCTAAGCGGTTGAATCAATTGGCTTTTGACCGCGCCGCCTTGCAGGTGGCGCGGCTTGCATTCGTGGTCGGTGCCCCCAAATAGTCGCCATCCGCTAAGCTCGGGGTGCCGAGCTGTCCCTGATCGCAAGTCGAGTTCCCATGTCCAACGATTTCTCTCAAAACACCGTCCTCCCCGTGCTGCCGCTTCGCGACGTGGTGGTCTACCCGCATATGGTGATCCCGCTGTTCGTCGGTCGGGAAAAGTCCGTGCGTGCGCTGGACGAGGCGATGGAAGGTGACAAGCAGGTGCTGCTGATCGCCCAGACCAGCCCGGACATCGACGATCCCGGTCCGGGCGAGCTGTTCGATGTGGCCACGGTCGCCAATGTCCTGCAGCTGTTGAAGCTTCCGGACGGCACGATCAAGGTGCTGGTCGAGGGCATTGCCCGCTCGCGCGTGCTCGGCTACGTCGAGCGCGGCGGCCAGCTCAGCGCCCGGATCGAGCCGGTTGCCGACCTGATGACCCGTGAGGATCGCGAGATCGAGATTCTCGGCCGCACCTTGCTGAATCAGTTCGAACAGTTCGTCAAGCTCAATCGCAAGATCCCCCCCGAGCTGTTGACCACGCTGGCCGGCATCGACGATCCCAGCCGCCTGGCCGATACCATCGCCGCGCACCTGAACATTCGTCTGGTCGACAAGCAAAAGGTACTGGAAACCGTTGATATTGCAGCACGTCTTGAGTTGCTGATCGGCTATGTCGACAGCGAAATCGACGTCCAGCAGATCGAGAAACGCATCCGCGGCCGAGTCAAGTCGCAGATGGAGAAGAGTCAGCGCGAGTACTACCTGAACGAGCAGATGAAGGCCATCCAGAAGGAACTGGGTGAGCTGGAAGACGCTCCGAACGAGCTGGAGGACCTGGCGCGGCGGATCGAAAAGGCCGGCATGCCGAAACCGGTCGAAACCAAGGCCCGTACCGAACTCAACAAGCTCAAGCAAATGTCGCCGATGTCAGCCGAGGCGACGGTCGTGCGCAATTATCTGGATTGGCTGCTCGGCGTGCCGTGGGCGCAGCGTTCGCGGGTGCGCAAGGACCTGAGCGAGGCCGAGCGCGTGCTCGATGCCGACCATCACGGTCTGGAGAAGGTCAAGGAACGGATTCTCGAGTACCTGGCCGTACAGCAGCGCGTGCGCAAGTTGAAGGGACCGATCCTGTGTCTGGTCGGACCGCCTGGCGTCGGCAAGACCTCGCTCGGCCAGTCGATCGCGCGCGCCACCAACCGCAAGTTCGTCCGCATCTCCCTTGGCGGGGTCCGTGACGAGGCCGAGATTCGTGGCCACCGACGCACCTACATCGGGTCGTTGCCGGGCCGGATCATTCAGAATCTGAACAAGGCCGGCAGCAAGAACCCGCTGATCATGCTCGACGAGATCGACAAGATGTCGATGGACTTCCGCGGCGATCCGTCATCGGCCCTGCTGGAAGTGCTTGATCCCGAGCAGAATCACACCTTCAACGACCACTATCTGGAGGTCGATGTCGACCTGTCCGAGGTCATGTTCATCGCCACCGCGAACTCCTTGAACATTCCCGGCCCACTGCTCGATCGCATGGAGGTCATCCGCATCCCCGGCTACACCGAGGATGAGAAGATCGCGATCGCCGAGCGCTACCTGTTGCCGAAGCAGCTGAAGGCAAACGGCCTGAAGGCGGAGGAGCTTGGGGTCAGCGAATCGGCGCTGCGCGACATCGTCCGCTACTACACGCGCGAGTCCGGCGTGCGCAATCTCGAGCGCGAGATCGCCAAGATCAGCCGCAAGGTGGTCAAGGAGATCAGCCTCAGCGAAGCCGAGCGCAAGAGCAAGGCCAAGGCGGCGGGCAAGGACAAGGCGCCGGCGCCGGTCAAGACCAAGCGGCTGCGCGTCGATGCCCGCAACCTGGACCGCTATCTCGGTGTGCGCAGGCACGACTACGGTCGCGCCGAGGCACAGGACGAGATCGGCGTGGTCACCGGACTGGCCTGGACCTCGGTCGGCGGCGAACTGCTCTCGATCGAGGCCAGCATCATTCCGGGCAAGGGCAAGCTGATCCACACCGGCCAGCTCGGCGGCGTCATGCAGGAGTCGATCCACGCCGCCTTGTCGGTGGTGCGCGCGCGTACCGAACGTCTCGGCATCGACTCTGATTTCCACCAGAAGCACGACATCCACATCCACGTGCCGGAGGGCGCAACACCGAAAGACGGACCCAGTGCCGGCATCGCGATGTGCACTGCGCTGGTCTCGGCACTGACTCGGATTCCGGTCCGGCGCGATGTCGCGATGACCGGCGAGATCACCCTGCGCGGACGCGTGCTGCCGATCGGCGGTCTGAAGGAGAAGCTGCTTGCGGCACATCGTGGCGGATTGAAGACGATCATCATTCCGGAAGAGAACAAGAAGGATCTGGTCGAGATTCCGAAGAACATTACCGGCTCGCTCGACATCCATGCGGTTCGCTGGATCGACGAGGTGCTGGATCTGGCCCTGACCAATGCCATCGTGCCGCGTGCTGCGGCACCGCAGGACGAACCTCCAAAGCCCACGGTTGAGCAGCCGACCGAACCGGTGCCGCCGGCCGTGCAGCGACCGCACTGACGGAAGTGCGGTCAATCCGGTCGAAGTCCGGAGAAATCATCAATCATTGCGCCCCCCAGGGGGCGCTGGTATAACGACGGCACGCGTGCTGGCGCCTGCCGCCAGCCTCCGCGCCCTGGAAGAACGAAGAATATTCACCCCACCAGACAGCCGCAGCTTGGTGTCGCTGGAATCATGACTGGAGCTATCCATGAATAAACAAGATCTAATTTCAAAAGTTGCCGACAACACAGGCCTGAGCAAGGCCGACGCAGGTCGCGCTGTCGAGTCCTTTCTCGGATCGGTGGCCGATGCATTGAAGAGCGGTGAGACGGTGGCAATCGCCGGCTTCGGCACCTTCGACGTGCGCAAGCGTTCGGCTCGAACCGGCCGCAACCCGCGTACCGGCGAGAGCATCGACATCGCAGCGTCGAACACGCCTGGTTTCAAGGCTGGCAAGGCCCTGAAGGATGCAGTAAACTGATCGTCTGGCCCCGGCAGGGTGCTTAGCTCAGCGGTAGAGCGTCGCCCTTACAAGGCGAGGGTCGGGGGTTC
>CAZFUH010000363.1:0-3844 GCA_964522235.1 uncultured Rhodanobacteraceae bacterium | reverse complement strand
GGCTCCCCTGCTAAGGGAGTATGGGGCTAAAAACTCCATCGAGGGTTCGAATCCCTCTCTCTCCGCCAGACACGACAACGGCCCCATCGGGGCCGTTGTCGTGTCTGGCGGAGAGAGCGGTGTGGACGAACCGTCCCGGGTTCGACGCGAAGGCAGGATGCCGTAGCGGACGGCGCAGCCGCCCCGAAGGGGCGCGGCCCAGGGATGGGCCGCGTTCATCCCTCTCTCTCCGCGCCATTGCAACGGCCCCATCGGGGCCGTTGTCGTGTCTGGCGGAGAGGGCGGTGTGGACGAACCGTCCCGGGTTCGACGCGAAGGCAGGATGCCGTCAGGATTCGTCGTCAAGATCGCGCAGCAACCGAAACAGCTCGCGACTCGCCCGCGGCGCCTCCTGCCGTTCGCGTTCCAGTCGGGCCTGACGCGCGAGTTGGCGGATGCGCGTACGGTCGGCGTCAGGGTGCCGGTCCAGCAAGTCGGTCAACGCCTCGTCGCCATCGTCGATCAAGCGCTCACGCAACGCCTCCAGCCGATGCAGCCGAGCGCTGTCGCGCCGGCTCTGTTCACGCTCATGTCCGAGCGCGGCGCGCAGCGCGTCGATCTCCTCGTCATCGAGCCGGCGCAGGTGTTTTGCCAGGTACTGCATCTGCCGTTTGCGCGCGACTTGCTGGTGCACGCGCCGGGACTCGTTCAGCAGCTCGAGCAGCGATGGCTCCAGCGGAAGCTTCGGCAGCAGGCCGTCAGGTGCCGCCATCAGCGCGCCGGCCAACTCCAGCACCCCCAGCGCCTCGCGGCGTCGATGGCTGCGCGATGGCCCGGTCGCACGCTTGCTGACGCGTTCGCCGGGCGATTCGTTGCTCAGGTCATTCATGATGACAGCTTACCTCGCCCTGCCGCGCTCGTGGCCGCGCCGATCCAGGGCATGACAGCGCTGCGGAAACGATGGCAGAACTCGGCCATGCGACAATACCCGGATCATGAACAATGCCCATCAGCCGCTCAGCGCCACGCCGAACAGTCCCGATCCGGACCAGACCAAGCTCAATCAGCTGTCCGAGATCGCCGCCGATGTCATCGAGCGCTGCCGTCAGCTCGGCGCCAGCCAGGCCGAAGTCGGGCTCAGCATCGACCGTGGATTGACGACGACGGTACGCCTGGGCGAGGTCGAGACGATTGAGCGCCAGCATGATCGCGGCGTTGACGTTACCGTCTTCTTCGGTCAGCGCAAGGGCTCGGCGAGCACCGCCGACCTGGCGCCGGCTTCGATCCGGACGACGATCGAGCAAGCCTGCGCGATCGCACGCTACACCGAGCCGGACCCGTGTTCCGGGCTTGCCGACGCCGATCGCATGGCCAGCCGGACGCCTGATCTGGATCTCTGGCATCCATGGCCGATCGAAGTCGAACAGGCGGTCGAGCTGGCGCAGGCCTGCGAGGCCGCCGGCCTGGCGCTCGACCCGCGTCTGGTCAACTCCGAGGGTGCGACCGTGCAGCTCAGCGAGATTCTGAGCGTGTATGCGAACAGCCATGGCTTCATCGGTCCGGAGCGGGCAACGCGACATACGGTGTCCTGTGGTCTGGTCGCCGAGAGCGACGGAGCAATGCAGCGCAACTACTGGTACGACACCGCCCGCTCCGCCGCCGACCTGGACGCGGTCGAGGCGATCGGTCGACAGGCCGGGGAGCGCACACTGGCCCGCCTCGGCGCGCGTTCGTTGTCGACCCGGCAATGTCCGGTGCTGTACGTGCCCGAACTGGCGCGGGGTCTGATCGGGCACTTGCTGTCCGCGATCAGCGGTACCGCCCAGTATCGCCGCTCCAGCTTCCTGCTCGGCGCTCAGGGCCAACCGGTGCTGCCGGCTGCGATCAGTCTGATCGAACGCCCACATCTGTTGCGCGGTCACGGCTCGTGTGCCTTTGATAGTGAAGGCGTAGCCACCGTCGACAGCGATCTGGTGCGCGATGGCGTATTGACGCACTATCTGCTTGGCAGCTATTCGGCCCGCAAGCTCGGTCTCGAGAGTACGGGCAATGCCGGCGGCATTCACAACCTGGTGGTCGAGAGTGCCGTCGATGGTGGTGACTTTGCGGCCATGCTCGCACGTCTGGACACTGGACTGCTGGTCACCGAACTGATGGGTCAGGGCGTGAACTCGGTCACCGGCGACTACTCGCGTGGTGCTGCCGGCTTCTGGGTCGAGCACGGCCAGGTCGTCCACCCGGTCCACGAAGTGACCATCGCCGGCAATCTGCGTGACATCTACGCCGGCATCGTCGCTGTCGGCAACGATGTCGATCGCCGATCGCACCTGCTTACCGGCTCAATCCTGATCGAACGCATGACCATCGCCGGCGGCTGAGCCGCGGAGCAGCTGAGCGGCTGAGCTTTGCAAGTTGCGGTGACGATCGGGTAGTTGCGCCCGATTCCAGTGCCGAGCATGCGCCGCTCGGCGAACGTCGGCGGCGGAATCGAGCCGTGTCGCCGATCACGATCGATCGGCCGCATTCTGTGCGCGCGCGCACACTCTTGCGATCGGAAGGTTTCCGGAAGGTTGCCGGTCCTCGCTTCGGGCAGGATCGCGGTCCCGAAGCCGGAGAACGATCATGTCCAATCGCATCGACCGCGGCCCATGCATCACCGTGTTGTTCGCGCTGATACTGCCGATCACCGCTTGCGCCCAGGAACGCGTGCCGGCGGCCACCGCCGCACCGGCGCCGACGCCTTCGGTCGGCAGCGAGCAACCGCACGTCATCGGACCGAACGGAATCCGCCTGATCAATCCGGCGATCTATGTCGCCGAGCCGCCGCCGGGCAAGCCGACGCCACAGCGGCAGCCGGACATCGACCAGGCCAGACTGCTCGCCGGCGACTATCCGCTGTACGAGGTGCTCGAAGCCGGGCAGAACCTGTTCAACAAGCCGTTCCTGCCCGAGAATGGCCATGGCGAAGGCCGCACCGGCCCGCGCTCGCTGCAGCGCCGGTACTGGAACCCGCGCGGCTCGACCGAAGATCAGGATGCCTGGCCGTTCCTGCGCGTCAACGGCATCGACTCGCAGAGCTGCTTCGAGTGCCACAACACCATCGGCGAGCACATCCCGCCCGGCGCCCGCACCGTGGCCTACGTGCGCAAGCCCGGTGCCCAGGGCGGGCCGGCCGGTGCTGCGAACTCGGCCTTCATCAACGATCAGTTCCCCGAGTACAGCGGACAGCCGAACTCGGTGATGACCAAGTTCGTGCGCAACCCGCCGCCGGTGTTCGGCACCGGCTACACCCAGCGCCTGGCGACCGAGATGAGCGCCGAACTTAAAGCGCAGGCACAGGCCGCGCGCATCGCCGGCACCCGGATGCCCGGTACGCCGCAGTCGATCGACCTGGCGAGCAAGGACGTGACCTTCGGTACCTTCTCGACCACCTGTGCGACCAGCGACCCAGGCAGTTGCAACGACGACACCAGCAAGGTCGTCGGCGTCCAGGGCGATTTGATCGTGCGGCCGTTCCAGTGGGGCGGCATCGCTTCGTCGGTGCGCCATTTCGCGCGCGATGCGCTGGATTTTCACTTCAGCGTGCAGGCGGTCGAGAAGGTCGGTCACAAGGATTGCGATCTTGATGGTCTGATCGATGAAGTCACCGTCGGCAACGTCACCGCGCTGGCGTCCTACGTCACCATGTTCCGTACCCCGACTCAGATCATCGACAAGGGCCAGGAAGATGCGGTCGCCCGCGGCCGCAGTCTGATGGACCAGGTCGGCTGCACCGATTGTCATCGCGCCAGCATGACCATCGACAAGGCAATCCTGACCGTGATGACACCGCCGGTGGTGCCGCCAGACGCCGCTTGTCCGCAGG
>CAZFUH010000362.1:0-3847 GCA_964522235.1 uncultured Rhodanobacteraceae bacterium | reverse complement strand
GCCAGCCGGTGCAGTTTGCGGCCGATGCCAGCGCCTCGGACGGCGGTGCGCTCGAGTATCGCTGGGATTTCGGCGACGGCACCCCGCGCACGCCCTGGTTGCCGGCGAATACGGTCGGACACAGCTATCTTGGTGCCGGCGCGTTCACCGTGCTGGTGCAGGTCCGGCATGCCACGCTCGGGCTGAACAGCGCGACGATGCCGATCGTCGTGCGGCTGGCGCCGGCGCCACCGGCGGCAAGCTCATCGCCGATCCTGGTCCACCCGTCGCGGCGCGAGGTCTGGGTAGCCAACCCGGACCATGACAGTGTCGGTGTCCTCGATGCCGACCTGCTCTCGCTGGTCGCCGAAGTTCCGACCGGCGGCCAGCCCTCTTCGCTGGCCCTCGATGCCGCCGGCCAGGTCTGGGTCGCAGCCCAGGGCGACGACCTGATCCAGCGCATCGATCCGGCGACACGGCAGATCACCGCCAGCATCAGTCTCGGTTACGGTGCGCGGCCGGTGTCGCTGCTGTTCGACCCCGCCGGCTCGGGTTATGTCGCCCTGGCCGGACCCGGCCAGGTTCGGCGCTTCGATGCCGTCTCCGGCACATTGGGCAGCACGCTTGCGGTCGGCGGTGATGTCGAAGCGATGGCGATCCGTGCCGACGGCAGTGCCCTGTTCGTCAGTCGCCTGGTCAGCCAGGGCGACGACGGCACGGTCTGGCGGATCGCGCTGCCGGCATTCGCCGCCGCCGAGACGATCGCGCTGCCGCTGGACACGACCTCGCCGGATTCCGGTACCGCGGCGCGCGGCGTTCCGAACTACGTCGGTGCCCTCGCTCTGGCCGAAGACGGCGAAAGCCTCTGGTACGGCGGCAAGAAGGACAACATCCTGCGCGGCATGTTCCGTGAGGGCGAGCCGCTGACCTTCGAGAGCGCGCTGCGTTCGTTGCTCGGTCGCATCGATGCCGCTGCCGGCATCGAGCTGACGCACCAGCGCAAGGATATCGATGACGCCGGCCGGGTCTCGGCGCTGTTGCTCGCGCCCGGTTCCAGCCATTTGTTCGTCGCCCAGGAGACCAACAACCGGGTCGTCGTTCTCGATCCGTGGAATCGCAATGAGCTGACGCGGCTGGACGTCGGTCATGCCCCGCGCGGACTGGCCTTCGATCCATCGACGCGGCGGTTGTTCGTACAGAATTTTCTGTCGCGTTCGGTCAGCGTCTTTGCTGTTGGTGATCAGCTTGACGACGGCATCAGTCCGGCCCAGTCGCTGGACGACATTGTCAGCGCCGTCGGCGAGCCCCTGGATGCTGAGGTACTGCACGGCAAGCGCATCTTCTACGACGCGACCGATCCGCGCATGGGCCAGGACGGGTATTTTTCCTGCGCCGCCTGCCATCTCGATGGCCGTGGTGATGGCCGGGTCTGGGATTTCACTCAACTCGGCGAGGGCCTGCGCAACACCACCGGCCTGCTCGGCAATGCCGGGATGGGTCGCGGTCTGGTGCACTGGACCGGCAACTTCGACGAGATCCAGGACTTCGAGGTGCCGATCCGCAACCTGTTCGGCGGTCAGGGTTTCATGGCCGACGCCGACTATTTTGCCGATGGCCGCGATCATCCGCTCGGGCCGCCGAAGGCCGGTTTCTCGGCCGATCTGGATGCGCTGGCGGCCTATGTCGGCAGCCTGGACATCGACGACCGCTCGCCGCATCGCAATGCCGACGGCACGTTGACCGCGGATGGTGCCGCCGGTCGAGCGTTGTTCGAGCAGTTGTCCTGCCATCGCTGCCATGCCGGTGCGGCATACACCGACAGCCCGCAGGGCTATCGCCACGATGTCGGCACGCTCACCGCCGGTAGCGGTCAGCGCCTGGGCGGTGAGCTGCTGGCCCTGGATACGCCGTCTCTGCGCGGGCTGTTCTCTTCGGCACCGTATCTGCACGATGGTTCCGCCGCTACGCTCGACGACGTCCTGGTTACCCGCAATCCCGATGGCGACCACGGCCGCACCTTCGACCTGACCCCGACCGAGCGCGCCCAGCTTACGTCGTTCCTGCTCCAGATCGATGCTGCCGAGCCAGCGGTTGCCGGTGCTGCGGAACTGACCCTGACTTCGCCACTGGCCGGTCTGATCGTCGACGCTGGCGAATCGATCCACCTCGAAATCACCACCGACCTGCCGCAGATCATCCGGGTCGACTACCGCGCCAACAAGGGAATCGTCGCCACCGCCACCTCGCCGCCGTGGTCGGCAACCTGGGTTGCCGGCGGTCATGGCCCGGTGTCGATTCACGCCGACGTGCTGCACGATCTGGGTCAGTTCAACACGCTGTCATCGCCGGTGGCGATCGAGGTGTTTGCCGATCACCTGTTCGGCAACGGCTTCGAACTGCCGGAACAGTAGGCAAGTCTCGTGTGCTGACGTCAGCACGATACGCATCAGGTCTCGGCCCGATGCGATTTTGCGACTGCTGTTGTCGGCCAGTTGCTCGGCGAGTTGATCGTTGTAGTCACTGGACCCAGAACCGAGCATCGTGAGCCCGATGCGGCTGCGACGCTGTTCGGAGCAAACCGGTGCTGACCACGATCGTGGTCGTCAGCAGAGCCGACAACACTCGCCGCATCATCGGCCTCCGTCCGGAAAAATCTGACGATGAAACGAAGCCGCTGCGGCGATGGGGTCGCGGGGCCGCCGCCTGGACCGCGTCGCGGACAGCGGTCCCGCCGATCTGTGCGCCTCAGTCGTGCGCCAGACGCCGCTCCAGGCCCTCGGCCAGCTGGTTCGGCAACCGGATGTGCAGGTCACGCTGCGGAAACGGGATGTTGATGCCAGCCCGGCCGAGCTCGCGATGCACAGCCTCGATCAGCTCGCTGCGTGTGACGACGAAGTCCGGTGTCGCGATCCACGCGCGCAGAACCAGATCGACACTGTTGTCGCCCAGGCCAGTGACCAGCACGTCACTGGCCGGATCGTCGAGCACCTTCGGGTTGTCCTTGGCGACACCGATCAGCACCTCACGCGCCTGGCGGATGTCCTGCTCGTAGCCGATACCGACCGCAACATCGGCGCGGCGCTGACCAAGTGCCGTGAAGTTCACGATCGGCGCACTGGTGATCTGGCTGTTCGGCAGGGTCACCAAGTGGTTGTGCGGGGAGCGCAGCACGGTCTGAAAGATCTTGACCTGTTCGACGGTCCCTTCCTGACCGGCGATGGCGACGAAATCGCCAGCACGGAACGGCCGCAAGGTGATCAGCATGATTCCGGCGGCAATGTTCGACAGCGAGCCCTGCAGGGCGAGACCGACGGCGAGGCCGGCTGCACCCAGCACGGCAAGCAGCGATGCGGTCTGCACGCCCAGCGTGCCCAATGCCATCACCAGTGCGACCAGCACCAGCAGTGCATAGGCGATGTTGCGCAGGAAGCCGCCGAGCATTGCATCGGTACCGCTGCGTTCCAGCCCACGTTGCACGGCATTGGCAAGCATCCGGGCTATCCACAGCCCCAACAGCAGCAGCACCACCGCCGATAGCAGGCGCGAGCCCCACACCAGCAGCAATCCCTCCCATTGCAGCTCGCGCAACTGTCCCCACCATCCATCCATTGCTGATGTCTCCTCGTGTAGTTGCATGGCCTGGCGGGCGGCACGGGTGTCGTCGCCACGCAGCCCGGATCGCATGTGCATCGACGTCTGCCGGCATCGAAGCCGGCTGCCCTGAGGCGATACAGCGATGCTGTACCGGCCTTACCTGTTCAAGGCTCGTGCTCATCTGATTGTGCCCAAATGAAAGCGGCACCACCACCACGTGACGCTGCCGCACTGCCGCTCGGGTCTGCGATCGATCAGGATTCACCACGCTCCT
>CAZFUH010000361.1:0-3858 GCA_964522235.1 uncultured Rhodanobacteraceae bacterium | reverse complement strand
CATCACGCCGCTACCGTGATGCCGGCCGCTTGCGCGCGACGGGCGGGTCGGACGAAAATTTCGAGGTGCTGGTCGAGCGATACCAGTGCCTGCATCAGGCGTTCAAGCGAGATGTTTTGCAGCTTGTAGCGCCTGACCTGGGACACCTTCGGCTGTGTCATGCCCGTGATGCGGCCGGCCTCGGTCTGACTAAGGCCGCGCTTGTCGATCAACTCGTTCAGCTTGACCGCGAGGACGGCCTTCGCTGACAGCTCTGCCGCATCGTCGAACCCGAGGTCGACGAGCACGTTGTCGGTGCCTTGAGAAGGGTCTTTACGCATCATCATGCTCTCCCGCTCGGCCCGTATCGGGCGAGCACTGCCTTCGACCGCTTTTCGATCAACTCCACGTCCGGCGGCTGTCGCCGATAGTAGGCCGATTCGGCCTGTACTGACAGAACGTTTCCGATCGGCCCCAGCTGTCGCCTGTGGTTGCACGGGTTTCCGCGAGGTGACCCTGTACGTCACGCAGACATGGACACGCCATGACCGCCGCCCGTAGCTATGGTTCACCCGGCATTTCGGTCAGCAGGGTGAGCAGCCGCTCATGCGCGCGCATGTACGCGCCCAGAGTCGTGCCGTGCGCGGCCAGGACGCTGGCCACCGCGATGCTGTGGGCGTCGCGCAGATGGGCGGAGAGATGGTTCAGCGCATCGGCTGCCGCGCGGTATTGCTGTGTCGGCCTGTCTGGATGCAGCGCAGCCAGGGCTCGCGTCCAGGTCTGCCGCCAGTCCTGGTCGGCGCTCACGGATTGCTGGTCCGCCAGCCACCACAAGGCAACCGCGCGACCGACGTCCTTGACGAAACGCGGCGGTTGTCCGAGCAGGCGCGCGATCGGGGTCCAATCCGGCTCGGCATGTTCCAGCAGATGGGCCAGCGCCATGCACGCGGGTCGGGCGACGCGCAAGCCGAAAGGCGTGCTCTGGGCGTCGAACACCGCGACCGGCATGTAGCGGAAGCTGGGCAGGCCGAACGAACCGATCTTCGTGTGCAGCCGTTGCCAGTGTTTGCGCTCGCTCTGGCCGGACGGAGGCGCGGCGAGCAGTTCGACGAACCAGCCATCGTCGCCATTGGGCGGTGCCAGGCGCAAGGCCGGCAGCTCGTCATCGGCCGTGGCGGCGACCGCGGGCGACTGTCCGGCGGGAAAGTGCGGCTGCCACCCGGCGTCCAGCAGTTCCATGCCCACGGCCTCGGCCGTGGCCACGGCGTCGACCGCCGGATGCAGCAGCAGATCGATGTCCTTGGTGGCGACGGCGTCGGTTCCGGCAAGGTCGCGATACGACCACGCGGTGGCGATGCTGCCGACGACGACGATGTGCGCGCGTAGCGTCTCGGGCAGTTTTGCGGCCACGCGCCGGAGCAGGTCGGCGGCATCCAGGGTCGGGTAGATGCGGTTCATGGCCGTACCGCCCGGGCGTACTGGATGGCCTGCCGGCGCAGACCCAGATCCAGCAGGGACAGCAGGATGTCGCCCCGGCCGGCGCAGCGCGCCCGGCCGAGCACGGCATTGCGGAAGAACGGCGCTTGCGCGTGAACGATCGTCACTGCCACCGGTGCCGGGACGAGCGGGTTGGGTTCGGGTTCCAGGCCGTCGTGCAGACGGCGCAGCAGGCCGGCGTCAAAGGCGGTGGCGCGCGGTCCGACGTGGGCGACCAGATCCAGACGCGGCAGGCCGAGCAGGTCCAGGGCCGGCGCTTCGGCCTGGGCCACGGGAATGCCGGACAGGGCCAGGGCATTCCAGCCGGCGGGCGACCGGCCGCGTAGCAGCGACACGGCCCGATCCAGCAGTGCACCCGGCGGGCTGGTCGGCGCGCCGCGTTCGAAGCGGAAGCGCTGGATCTGCGGCAGGGCGCCGATCTTGGCCAGCAGTTCCAGCGACAGCTCTTCCGGGCCGATCGCCAGCTCGATGCTCCGACGTGCGCCGGATTGCAGCAGTCCGGCCTGCTTCAATTCCAGCAGCGCGGCTCGGATCGGCGTCTGCGAGACGCCGATGGTCTCGATCAGGGCCTGCAGCGCGACCGCGCCGGCACCGCGCAGATGGGCACAGACCAGGACGCGCAGGACCTCGAAACGGTAGTTGGGGCGCGGCCGGGTCAGCTGGCCGGTGCCGTTTCCGGCCGACCGAACGGCCGCGTTGCGCGGCGCCGGCGTCACGACCAGTTCCATGCGCTTGCGCACGCCCGGCGCCAGCGCCGGCAGCAGGCGCTGCCACTCCGCACGCACGGTATCGGCGGCGATCACCGGCGCGAGCACTTCCAGCCGGCCTTCCGAGTCCGCATTGCCGGTCGCGACCGCTACCGCCAGATCCAGGACTTCCGCCCGCAGATCGCGCGTATTGCGCAGTCCGCGTACCGTTCTGACTGTTGCCTGGCGCGCCATCGAGTGTGTTCCGGCTCCGAACAAACCTTATTCTGCATGTAATTTATGATTCTGCAAGTACTATTCGATCCCGGCGTTCAGGGCCTGGCCTGAAGGGAGTCGGCGATCGAGCCGCGGGGCGAATCCGGGCGTTCGCCCCCCGACCTGCTTGCGTCGGAGCGTGGCTTTCAGTCTGTGCTGGGATTCGCTACGGCACGGCAGCAACGGGCGCGACCCCGCGGAGTCTCCATGCTCAGTAGGCGCACGCCGCCCATCGCCACAGAAGCAATCCGGGATCCCGGATTTCCGATATACTGGCTCCCGGCAAGGTGGCCGGGAGCCGATGGTCATGCAACCCACGCCGTGCACGCGAGCCAAGAAGCGATCCTCATCATGGAACTGATCAAACTAGGCAAGAAAGGTCAACTCACGATCCCCAGGTCGATCCTCCAGGGCCTGGGATTGACGGACGAATCCGCGCTACTGGTCGATACCACCGACGACGGCGCCATCATGTTGCGCCCAGCGGCGGTGTATCCCATCGAAATCTATTCCGACGAGCGCATCGAGGCGTTCGAACAGGAAAACCAGGTACCCGATGCGATCCTGGAACGGGTGAAACGGCACCTGCCACCAGGCTGACATGCGTCTGTTCCTGGACGCGAACATCCTGTTCAGCGCGGCCTGGCGAGAGGCCAGCCCGGCCGGGTACCTGTTCGAGCTGGCGCGACTCGGAGATTGCCGGCTGCTGACTTCGGGGTTTGCCCTTGAGGAAGCCCGGCGGAACATCGCCGTCAAGCGCCCGGAGCGGGCGACGATCCTGGAATCCCAGATACGCTGGCTTCGATTGACGTTGGAGCCTTTGGACGGCGAACTGGCCATGGCAAGGCATCATGGGCTACCAGACAAGGACGTTCCGATCCTCGCGGCTGCCATCCGGGCCAAGGCGGACCTTTTGGTGACCGGCGACCGGAAGCACTTCGGCCATCTGTACGGCAGCGAGGTGGCCGGCGTATCGGTCACCACCCTCGCGGCTGCGTTGAGCGCCGTTCTCGGCGATTGACGGGCCAGATTCACCGACAGCGGGCCGCGCGCGGGCAATCACATCCGCAGATTGCGAGGCCAATACTGGTGCCGCTTGTCCGAATCGAACGGACGACCTACCGCTTACAAGGCGGTTGCTCTACCAGCTGAGCTAAAGCGGCACAGATGTTGTCGGCGCTGCAATTGTACCGCCTGCCGGCGACAGTTTCGCAGCCCGCCCTGGAACGGCGTACGCGGATCGCGCCGGGCGGGATCGGGGCGCGAGCCAGATTGCATCCTGTCCGGCCAGAAATTGCATCGCAATGCGAACGCGAAGATCGCCGGCTTTCCAGGAGCCGCCGCGCGCCAGGTTCGTGAACAGTCGCCCGCATTATTCGTGAACGTTCGTCGCGAGACCGTCGAGACGCCGCTGGGACGC
>CAZFUH010000360.1:0-3906 GCA_964522235.1 uncultured Rhodanobacteraceae bacterium | reverse complement strand
GTCAACGACTACGAGTCCGAGTTGCTGCGGGAACGCACCGGCTGGTCGATCGAGGAGATTTCGAAACGGGTCAAGGCGTTCATCGTCACCCGCGGCGCGATGGGTTCGCACATACATACCGGTGGCGAACTGATCCAGGTGCCGCCGGCGGTCGCGCGCAAGGTGGCCGACCCGACCGGGTGCGGCGATGCCTATCGCGCCGGCCTGATCTTCGGCCTGACCAATGGCCTGGATCTGGCCAGTACCGGCCGAATCGCGTCGCTGATGGGCGCGCTCAAGGTGGAACACGCCGGCACCCAGAACCAGTCGTTCACGCTGGACGAGTTCCGCGATCACTTCCGCAGCCAGTTCAACTACGACTTCTGACCAGCAGCGCGGGGCGCAAGCCGAGAACGACAGGCTGCTCGAATTTCCAGTTCTTTCCTTCCTCGCTGCTGCTCATTCGCCTCTCGACTTCGGGCAATGGCATTGCGCGGCCGGTCCGGGCAGGCCGATGCCCGCGGCACTGGCGGCTGCAGCACCATGGCGTTGCCAGTAGAACACCGGTGCCGGCCGCTCACGACCGCCGATCTCTGCCATCGTCGCAGCATCGAACAGTCGACCATTGACCATGACGTAGTCGACATGCTCGGTGTTGCGGATATCGGCGAGCGGATCATTCGCGAACACCACCAGGTCTGCACGCTTGCCAGCCTCCAGTGAACCCAGATCGCGATCGAGGCCGAGGTAGCGGGCACCGTTGATGGTCGCCGCCTGCAGGGCCTCATGAGCACTGAACCCTCCTTGGACCAGCATCCAGATCTCCCAGTGCGACGCTAGACCCTGCAATTGGCCGTGACCGCCAATCTGGATCGAGACACCAGCGTCGTGCAGCTTCTTCAATGATTGCGCGACGATCGGATGGAAGTACTCCTCCTCGGGCAGCTTCAATCGCCGGATGGAGCGCGCGTCCAGCTGCTCACGGGGAAAAAAGCGCAGCAGCTTCTCGTTCTTCCAGACCTCTTCGTGCTGGTACCACCAGAACTCGCCGCTGACACCGCCATAGCTGACGACCAGGGTCGGGGTGTTGCCGACGTCGGTCGCCGCCCAGAGCTGGATCACGTCGCGGTAGAGCGGCGCAATCGGCAGGTTGTGTTCGACACCAGTGGCGCCGTCCACGATCATGTTCAGGTTGTGATAGAAGGTCGAACCGCCCTCCATCACCACCAGCATCCCGAGTTCGCGCGCGGCCTCGTTGACCTGCTGGCGCTGATCGCGGCGTGGCTGGTTGTAGCTCTTGACACTGAATGCACCATGCCCCTGCAAGCGGCGCAGATGTGATCGCGCGTCGTCGAGAGAATTGACCACGACCTTGAAATCGCCGTCGGCGCCATACAGGATGCTGCCGGTCGAGAACACGCGCGGGCCGACGCTGACGCCGGCACGGACCATTTCCGCCTGCGTAAACACCTCGCGGCTGTTCGCAGAAGGATCGTGCATGGTGGTGATGCCGAAGGCGAGATTGGCGTAGTAGGCCCAGTTCGCCTGCGGATTCGGACCGTTGTGAAAGTGGCTGGCGTGGGCATGAACATCGATGATGCCCGGCGCCAGAGTGCGCCCCTGCAAATCGATGATCCGCGCGGTTGCCGGCACCGAGACGTCCGCGCTCGGACCCAAGGCCTGGATCCGGTCGCCGCGCACCAGCAACGTCCCCTGCTCGATCACCTCCTGGTCGCGCATGGTGATCAGGCGGGCATTGGTGAACGCGACGACGTCGCTGGAAGTGTCGACCGGGAGCTCCAGGCCGATACTGACTCCCCGAGCGTCGTCCGGCTTCGGCAATTCGCTCGGCGCACCGGGCATAAAGTCGAAACTTTCCTTCATCTCGCGGCTGAAATACTGATCGCCGACCAACCAATGCAGCCGCCCGGAGTCGGCTGACCAATGCAGGTCGGCGCCTACATCCTTGCTGATCCTGGCCACCGGCAATGCCTTGCTGTCCTTGCTCAGATCGAATGCGGTTCCAGTCGAGGTGAATGGAACGACATAAGCATTGAACAGCTCGGTGAATGCCAGCCAGCGGTTGTCCGGGCTCAAGGCGATGTGATTCACGTACTTGAGATTTACGTGCTCGCGCACTTCAGCGCCATCGACGCCGACGCTCATGAACTTCTTTTCCTGACCGCGACTGTGCATGAAGTACACACGCTTGCCGTCAGCGGAGAACTGCGGCCCGTAGCCACTTCGATGCACGCGCCGGGGTTCGCCGCCGGCAATCGGATGCACCCACAGACCGGAGTCCAGACCAAAACGATAGTCGACCAAGCCGCCTGGCGCTTGTCGGGTATAGACGATATGACGCCCATCCGGCGAAAACGCCGGCTCAAAGTAGAACCCAGGTCGCGTCGTCAACCGCCGCTCGGCGCCGCTCGCCAAGTCGCGCAAGACGACGGCGGTCTGAGTTTCATCGCTATAGCGAACGAAGGCCAGTGAGCGCCCGTCGGGGCTGAAGGCCGGCGCGTAATCGAATGCGGCATCGGTGCTCAGACGCACCGGTCGGCCGTTCGGCAATGACTTGCGCCACAAGCTGCCCACGGCATGAAACACCAGGCTGCGTCCGTCCGGACTGGTCGCGGCATCGCGAATCATTTTCGGCGTGAAACGGTCCTCGTCGAGCCGATAGGCGAAGCGAATCGGTTCGGACAATTGCTGGTCGACCTCGGCCTGGAACGGAATCGCGGTTGGTTCGCCGCTATCGACCGCAACACTCCAGAGTTTGCCCTGAGCCCAGAGCACCAGACGCGTGCCGTCCGGCGTCCAGGCAAAATTCGGATAGACGCCGAAAATTGCCCAGGCTTCTTGTTGGTCGCGTGACAGCCCATCCCACAACGTGCGGATTTCACCGGTCTCAAGATCGAACAGGCTCAATGCCGTGCGCTCACGAATCCGCCGTACGAAGGCGAGCTGGCTGCCGTCCGGCGACGGCTGCGGCCGTACTGCACCGCCCTGCACGCGCACCAGATCAATCAGCTCTCCGGACTCGCGATCCAGGCGACGGATCGCGTAGATGATCTCGTTGGCATTCTTGTTGTACTGAAAATTCGGTCCCGAACTGACATCCTCGCTGAAGTACAGGTAGCGGCCGTCGGGCGAGAACACCGGTTCGCCGGCATCCTGCTGGTCGTTCTTGCGCTTGGTCAGCTGCACACCCTCACCGCCGCTCTTGTGGTAGAGCCACATCTCCCCCGCGCCGAGTGAGCGCGTCGCGGTGAAGTGCTTGCGCGCGACCAGGTATTGCCCGTCCTGGGTCCAGGCAGCGTTGTTGAGTAGCCGGAAGCTCTCCTTGGTGACCTGGTATGGTTCACCACCCGCGACCGGCATTCGCCAGATATTGTCGCCACCGCCGCGGTCGGAGGTAAAACTGAGCTCGCGGCCATCTGGAGAGAATCGCGGTTGCAGGTCGAATGCGGCACCGGAAGTCAGCCGCCGCGCCTGCCCGCCCTGGATCGGCAGCGCGTACAGATCGCCGAGCAGATCGAAAACGATGGTCCGCCCATCTGGGCTGACATCGAGATTCATCCATGTGCCTTCGTCGGTGGTGAACTTCGCGTGCCGAGGCGTCCCGCGGATCTCGTTCACATCCCATTTCGCAGCGTCGTCGGCGCCGGCCACGCCGGCCAGCAGCAGGGCCAGCAGCCCGTTCGCAATTCGCATCATGCTCTCCATCATCCAGCCGGCTAGCTTACCCGCTGCAGATGATGGAATCGGCGATTTCGACACCGGCTGGCGCACGACGACCACGCTTCATCGTTGATCCGCCGCCGCAGCAGCGTCGGAGTTGCCACGTAGTCAGCCTATTTGGCAGGACATTCTGCCGCGCGCAAAGACAAACCCCCGCACTTGGCGGGGGTTTGAGGGTGAAGCTCC
>CAZFUH010000359.1:0-3923 GCA_964522235.1 uncultured Rhodanobacteraceae bacterium | reverse complement strand
GTTCGCCGTCGACACCTCGGACAACCACTCGCACGGAACGACCGCCGTCGCGCACGTGCACACCCCGACGGTCGAGTATCCGTACACGCCGACCGACGCAGCCTTGACTCGCTTGTGTGGTACCGCAGAGGTCGCCGGACAGCTGCATATCGAGCGCGAAGTCGACGGAAACAGCGAGCCGTTGGCAGCGGATGCAAGCGATGACGACGGTGGGTTCTGCGCCGAGGAACTGCCGTTGCTGCGCGGCAGCAACTTGATGCGGCTGCGAATCTTCGACGCCGACGGCAACCGCAGCAAACCAGCGTTGTTGATCGTGCGTCATGATCTTGCGCCGGGCGCGCCGGAAGGTCTGGATGTACAGGTTCAGGGCTATCAGGCGAGCCTGACCTGGTCGCCGAATCCGGAATCCAGTCTGGCCGGCTATCGCGTGTTCCGAAACGGCGTTGCCGTGCACGCCGACGCACCGACCGAAACCATGGGTGTGCCCTACTACGGCTATGACAACGATGCCTCGGGCTATCCGGCCGACTTCCTGTTCGATGGCGACCCTGACAGCGCCGAATGGTTCTCGGTGTCGGCTCCACGCTGGATCTGGATCGAACAGAATTTTGATGAGCCGTTGCTGTCGATCGGCGTTGATGTCGATATCGCAGCCGCTGATCTTGAGCCTTGGCGGCCAGTGCGGATCGAACTGTTCGGTTGGGGTGGCGAAGCCTGGATCGGCCTGGGCGATACCGTTGCGGAGACGCCGGGCCGGATCGAGTTGCGACCGCAGCGACCGTACCGCAGCGACCGTTGGCGCATCGTCCTGCACATCCAGGTCGAAGACCAGCCGACCACGTTCGAGTTGCGTGATATCCACTTTCTGGAACGTCCGGTTCAAGTCGACACCGAGTGGCAGCAGGAGCTCAGCGACGGGGTCTACCTGTATCGGGTCTCTGCCGTGCATGGCTATGGCTTCGAGGGGCCGCGCTCGGATGTGGTCGAGGCCCGTGTCGGCGACTGGATTGCCCCCGAGCCGGTGCAGCTGACCGCCACCGTCACCGGTGCCGATGCACTGCTGGAGTGGACCCAGAGCGTGTCCGATGATGTCGATGTCTATCTGTTGCTGCGTAGCGGCAGTCTGCTTGCCGAGGTCGCTGGCGATGCCGCGCGCAGCTACGCTGATCTTGGTCTGGCTAATGGCAGCTACGACTACCAGGTGCTGGTGCGCGACTTGGCCGGCAATCTCAGCGAACCGTCGAATCGTGTCGATGTCGTGATCGCCGAAGAACTGCCCGAGCCGCCGCAACAACTGGTGGTTGCTACCGTGCCGGGGGGCAATGCTCTGGATCTAAGCTGGCAGCCCGGCTCCGGTACGGTACCGGCTGGCTACCGAGTCCACCGCAGCGAATCCTCGGGCGGGCCGTATTCCTTGGTGGCGGCCGTTGCCACCAGCAGTCATCGCGATACCGGCTTGGTCAACGGTCGTCGCTACTACTATGTGGTCCGAGCCGTCGATGGCGCCGGCAACGAAAGCGCAAACTCCAACCAGGCCTCCGGGATACCCTTGAGCGAGATCCAGGTCGCGACGCCGCAAATCATCTTCCCCGGCGTTGGCGGTTCCAGCGTCGAACTCGGTCACCCGGTCAGCTTCGTCAGTGGCTGGTCCGAACCTGGATCGACGGTTCATGTGCTGCGTGGCGATGACGAAATGGCCAGCGCGCCGGCGCCAATCCTGAGTCAGATTGAAACCCTGGATCGCGATGGTCGCGCACTGCCGGCGCCCGATGGCCGGCACGTCTTGCGCCACCGTTGGGACATCGCCGACTTGATCCGCCGTGGTCACGACGACGACGTGCTGATCGAGTTCAGCGATCTGTGCGCAACGCCGCAATGGCAGTCCGCGCAGCGCCTGCTGTTGTGCCGGACCCAGGGCGAGCATCGTGTCATCGCCTACGATCTGGTCAGCCAGCAGCAAACCACCGTTGCGACCATGTCAGAGATCGCGGCGTTCGCGGTTGCACCCGATGGCGAAGCCTTGTTCATCGCTGGCACCCGTGACATCGGCGGTGATATCCAGTCCGGACTCTGGCTGCTCGATCTGCTCACCGGCACCTGGCAGACTTTGCAGTTTGCGCCCGGGCCATGGGATGTCTGGAGCGACTCATTGCGTTGGAGTGCCGACAGCCGCTACTTCGTGTTCCGTCACGGCTGGGCCGGGGATGAATTCGTCCTCGGCGACCGGCTGGATCTGCCGCAGCTGCGTACCGCCGCGATGACCATCGATAGCGCCGTTAGCTTTATTCGCGGCGAAGACGCGCTGCTCGTCGGGGCTACGGGTGAAGACAGTCACGGTATCTATCGCGTCGATCTGGTCGACCTGGGTGCTGAGCAATTGCCATTGGCGGCGGATGGGCCCCGCCATCCCAGCCTCAGTGACGATGGCAGCCGCCTGGCCTATCTGTCCTCGGACAATGAGATCGTGTTGCGAGCCTGGCCGGCATTGGACGAGCTGCTTCGCCTGCCGGCTGCCAGCGACTACGAGATCCAGTTCATCGCAAACGGTGAGCTGCGCCTGCATTCCTGGTATGCCGATCCACAAACCCGGCTGCTGACACCAGCCGGCCTGTTCCGAACCGGGTCGTTGTCGTTGCCGAGCGGTCGCAGCGAGTTGAAGGCATTCGCGCGCCGTCCCGGTCAGCCGGACAGCCGACTGTCGTTGCCGCTGGAAGTCTGGGTCGCGACAGCGAACTTGCCGGATCTTGCGATCCTGCCCGTCGATCTGCGGGTTCTGCCCGCGATCGTGCCGGTCGGAGATGCCGCCCAGGTGCTGGTGCGTGTTCGCAACCTCGGCAGCGCAGCGGCGCCGGCCACGCAGTTGCGCTTTTTCGTCAACGCGCCCGACACCAGTCTGGTCGAGCTGCTCGATCGTCCGCTGCCGGCGCTGGCCGCACAGGCCAGCAGTGAGTTGGCAGTGCAACTGCAAGCGACCGAACAGGCCGGCGAATACCGGATCACGGCGATCGTCGACCCGGATGGCAACATCGTCGAGTTGACCGAAGGCAACAACACGGCGGCAATACGCCTGCTCGCGGCGCGCGACGATCAGCCCGAATTGAGCCTGGAGTTGTCGCACAGCAGCATTGGGCCAGGCACGACGCTGACCGGCAGCGCAGCCGCAATCGCGGTAACGACACCGTTCCATGGTCGGCTCAGTGCCCGCGTACTTGATGCCCAGGGTTATCTGGTCGCCGGGCTCGGCGACACCCAGGTCCAGTTGGCCACGCCGGGTGCGCGCATCGAGCTGCCGCTCCAATGGCCGACCAACCAGGTCTTCGCCGGCGCCTATCGCGTGCAGACGCGCCTGCGTACGCTGGCCGGCAGTCTGGTCCGCGAGGTCGAGCGTCAAGTCACGGTGCGCAGCGAGGTGATGGTGAACCTGGAGGTCGTGCCTGACCACGCCGAGATCGATGTTGGCAGCGACCTCGATGGTACGGTCCGCGTCCGTTACCTCGACGGCAATCGCTTGCTCGCCAACGGCCAATTGCATCTGCGCCTGCTCGATGATAGCGGCAACCAGCTCGGTGCACTCGGCTATTCGATCGGCAGTCTGTTGCCGGGCGACAGCTTCGACCAGCGCTATCGTTTCGGCGGCCAGGAACTGGAACACGGGCTGCACCAGGTCATCGCCGAGTTGCGTGACGGTGCACTGCTGGCGCAAGGGGCGGCCGGAGTCTTGCTGATGCCGGCGGTCGGCGGCGTCGAGATCGTCGGAGCCATCAATCTACCCGGTCATCCGATCCCACTCGGCGATGATCTCGACCTCGGCTACCAGGTCGAGAATCGCGGCAGCATTGGCGTCGACGCGCTGCCGGTCCGGATCAGGTTGCAGCCTGCCAACCTGGGTCCGCCGATCGCCGAAGCCAGTATCGCGATCGATG
>CAZFUH010000358.1:0-3924 GCA_964522235.1 uncultured Rhodanobacteraceae bacterium | reverse complement strand
CCAGCGTCTGTGCGGCGCGTGCAAACGCGGGATCGCGGTCACCGCGTCCGTGGATTGCCAGCATCTGCTGGACGGCGCCCAGCTCCAGTTGCAGGGCGGCCTCGCCGGGTGCGGCCTTGCTGGCCGCGCTCAGCACGGCTTCGGCTTCGTTGAGCAGTTCATCCGCGGCTTCGCCACGGTTGCGAAGATGGTCGCTGGCGCTGACCAGACTCTGCCCCAACGCCAATGCCGCCGCGACCTGACCGGAGGTCGTGGCTTCGTGGCGCACGCGCTCGACGGCCGCAACTGGATCCAGGTTCAGCATTGCCTGTCGGCGCGCCAGTGCGCCATAGGCAAGCGCGCTGGCGGTGCGAATCCCGGGATCGAGGCTGTCATGGCGCAGCGCTCGGTCGCATGCCTCGATCTGCCCTGGAGGAACGGCTTCGCTGCCGATGCGGCTGATCAGCCGCAAGCGCAGGGCAGCGATCCGGCACAGGCCCAGATGCGCCGCCGGCTGGCTGCGGGCAGTGTCGACGAGATCGGAAAACGCCCGTTGCGCCTCGCTCAACGCCGCCTCGACCTCGACCGGGTCGGCGTCGTCGAACAACGTCAGGGCATGGTCCAGCCGCAGTTGCGCTGCCAATTGTTCGGCGGCCAGTGAAGGTTCGTTGATCGCTGCAAGAATTGCCTGCGCCTGCTCCGACCGACCTTGATGGAACGCGATCAGCGCCTGTCCGATGCGCGCGTCGCTGCCGCCGGATTCGCTGTGTGCCAGTTCGAACAAGGCCAGCGCTGGCTGCAACGAATCGCGACGCAGCTCGGCCCAGCGGGCGCGTCGCAGCTCGGCGTCGCCGATTGCGCTCAACATGGCCACGCGCTCGGCATAGGCGCGCTCCCGCACTCGGCCAAGCAGGGCTGCCAGGGTGGCGCTGCGCGGACCCTCATGCCAGGCCGGCTCCAATACCTCGAGCGCGGCGTCGATCTGGCCAAGGGCGAACAGAGCCCGGCCGAGCGCTTCGGCTGCGGCGCGCCGAACATTTCGGTCGGCATTGTCGATGGCTTCGCGTAGCGGTGCCAAACGTCCGAGCGCGCGTGCGCGATGCAGGGCAAGATCCTGGTCCGGCCGCATCGCGGCCAGATCGAGATCCCGAGCAATGTCGACTGCGGTCGTTGCGTAGTCCTGGACCAGGCGCGCGATTCGCGCGCTTTCGATCCGTCCATGCAGCCAGGTCGTGGCCGCGGCCAAAGGCAGGGCCAGGGCCAGAACCAGCGCTGCCGCGCGCGCCGGACTGCGCCGCAGCCAGCGCGCCAGGCGTGCCGGCACCCGATCATGGCGTGCACGTACCGGTCGACCGTCCAGCCAGGCTTCCAGGTCTTCCTTGAGCGCACGCGCGCTCTGGTAGCGCCGGGCGGGTTCCTTCTCCAGGCATTGGCGCACGATCCGCGACAACGCCAACGGCACCCTGCCGTCGACGCGATGCGGTGGCGGCGGCTCATGACGGAGCAGGCGCACCACGGTACCAGCCAGCGAGTCGGTCGTGAACGGTGCTCGCCGGCAGGCCAATTCATAGAGAATCACGCCGAGGCTGAACACGTCGCTGCGGCGATCGACATTGCCTTCACCGGCCGCCTGTTCGGGCGACAGATAGCCGGGCGTGCCGAGAAATTCGCCGACTTCGGTCAATACCGTGGGCGCCTCGTCGCCGCCGTGAACCAGGCCGAAATCAACCACGTACGGCTTCAACGAGCCATCGGCCTGGGTCTCGACCAGGAGGTTCGCCGGTTTCAGATCGCGGTGGACCAGGCCGGCTCGATGCGCGGCCTGGATGGCATCGACCACGGGTACCAGCAGGGCAATGCGCTGTTCCAGGTTCAGTGCCGCCGCCGCCTGATCCAGCGGAACGCCATCGATCAGCTGCATGGAAATGTACGGCTGGCCGTCCTGTTCGCCGCTACCGTAGATGCGGGCAATGTTCGGGTGATCCAGGCGTGCCAGCGCCGCGGCCTCCCGGCGCAGCCGTTCGATCAGCGATGGGGTCGATACATGCAGGACTTTCAGCGCGACATCGTGGCCGCGCTCAACATCGTAGGCACGCAGCACTCGTCCGGTGCCGCCTCGCCCGATCGGTACAGCCGAGTGGAAGCGCATGGTCGTCGTACTATACCCCCGACAACAGCGGCCACTAACTGGCCAACCGGGAGGGAACACGGGCATGGCCATTCGCCTGATTGCTCGCGTCGGTGCGCGCGAGCTGCGTCATGTACTGGTGTCCGGCGAAGCTTCGATCGGCGCCGATCCAGGTTGCGACTTCGTGCTCGGCGATCCAACCGTTTCGCGCCGGCATGCGCGCGTGGTCATGGTCGACGACCAGCGTCTGGATCTGCATGATCTGGACTCGCGCAACGGCATCGAAGTCGGCGGCCGGCGGCTGCAGCTTGTCCAGGGACTTCGCCCCGGCGATCGCTTCCGGGTCGGCGACGTCGAAGTCGCAATCGAAGCCGCCGACGCCGACGACGCCCGACCGGCGACGCCGGCGCTGGCCGGCCCCGAGCGCGGTCGACAACCGGCGCCGGCCGCGACCGTAGCCTCGGCATCGCGCCAGGGAATTGTCGGCCAGGTGCTGCCCGCTCTGCTCCATGCCGCCGCCACCGGCCTGAATTCCAGCGAGCTGGCGGCCCGAGCGATCACGTCCCTGATCGAGTACGGCGTTATCGGAGCCAGCCTGCAACGCGGCGACGACGCCGTGCTCGCCCGCGCTGGCAGCACCGAGTCCCAGGCCGTCAGTCGCTTCTTTGCTGCCGATCTGAGCCTGCACCTGTGGCACGACGGCAACCTCAGTGAGACCACTCTGGCGCCTCTGGTCCGTCCGGTGCTCGATCTGCTTGTTGTCGCCAGCGCCGCTTCGACGGCCGTTGACGACGCCCGGGATTCGCGCCTGCCAGCGACCGCGGCGGTCGTGCCGGCGAGTGCCGATCCCGTTGTCCGGGAGCTGTATCGGCAAGCGGCAATCGTCGCCGGGTCGCGCCTGAACGTGCTGATCGAAGGCGAGTCTGGTACCGGCAAGGAGTTGTTCGCCAGCTATCTGCATGCCGCGGCCGGACTGCCGGAGCATCGCTTTGTCGCCCTGAATTGCGCAGCGTTGCCGCGCGACCTGCTCGATGCCGAACTGTTCGGCATCGAGGCTGGCGTTGCGACCGGTGTTGCGGCACGAGCGGGCCGCTTCGAGCAGGCGCATGGCGGCACGCTTTTTCTGGACGAGATCGCCGACATGGCCGCCGATACTCAAGCGCGACTATTGCGTGTGTTGCAGGAAGGCGTCGTCTACCGTATCGGCGGCGACAAACCGCGTCCGGCGCAGGCCCGAGTGATCTCGGCTTGCAACCGCCCGCTGAAGGCGCTGGTTGATACCGGCAGTTTTCGCCTGGACCTGTACCATCGAATCGCCGACTGGAGCGCCGTGCTGCCGCCGCTGCGCGAACGACCCGACGATATCATGATGCTCGCCGGGCGCTTTCTCGAGCGCGAGTGTCGGGCTCGAGGCATTGGCTACGCCGGGATTTCCCGCGCCGCTCTCGACGGTCTGGTTGGCTATGAATGGCCGGGCAATGTCCGTGAGCTGGAGCGCGAAATGCTGCGCGTCGCGCTATTTCTCAATGACGGTGAAGTCGTCGACAGCCGCCTGCTGAAACCGGAGATTCGCGGCGCGCGAGCGCTCGGCGCAGCGGCCGACGGCAGTCTGGAGCAACAGCTTGCCAGCCATGAACGGCGGATCATCCGGGCCGCACTCAGTGCCTGCGACGGCAACGTCATCCGGGCCGCGGAACGGCTCGGCGTCGGCAAGTCGACGCTGTATCGCCGGCTGGCGGCGCTGGGTCTGGAGGCCTGAAGATCGGGCTAGGAGCCTGGGCGGCAGAAGCCGTCCGGGCTGCAAAGCCGCCTGACGC
>CAZFUH010000357.1:0-3925 GCA_964522235.1 uncultured Rhodanobacteraceae bacterium | reverse complement strand
CCATGAACAACAGCATGATGAAGGCTGCCCAGGGCGCGCGCTGGTTCAGGCCGCGGAAGTCGTCGATCTCCTCGGCTTCGAAGCCGCGCCGGGCCAGCCACAGAATCATGCCGAAGGCGCCGGCCGACATCAGGGCGTAGACGATGGCGTAGAACAGAGCTGCGGCATAGCCGGCCGGTCCACTCTGCAGCAGACCCAGGAACAGGAAGCCGACATGCGAGATCGTCGAATACGCGAGCATGCGCTTGAGGTTGGTCTGCATGATCGCAGCCAGATTGCCGATCGCCAGCGAGGCGACGGCGAGCAGGCTGAGCATGTCGCCCCATTGATCCGACAAACCGCCGAGCGTGGTCTCCAGCAACCGATAGGCCATGCCGAACGCGGCCAGCTTCGGTGCCGAACCGATGAAGGTGGTGATCGCGGTCGGCGCGCCCTGATAGACATCGGGCAGCCACATGTGAAACGGTGCCGCGCCGAACTTGAAGGCGAGACCGACGACGACGAAGGCAAGACCGAACGCGAGCAGGGGCTCGGTCGGCTGGCTGCCGCCGAGCGCGGCGGCGATGCCGGCCAGGTCGAGGGTGCCGCTGGCACCGTACAGCATCGACATGCCGTACAGCAGCATGCCCGAGGCCAGGGCGCCGAGCACGAAGTACTTCATCGCCGCCTCGGACGCGCGCGGGTTGTCGCGGTCGAGCGCGACCAGGGCGTAGGTGCTCAGGGCCATCAGTTCCAGGCCCAGGTACACGGTCAGCAGGCTGCCGGCCGAGACCAGGATCGACATGCCGAGCACCGAGAACAGTACCAGCAGATAGAACTCGCCCGACCACAGGCGGCGGTCGGCCATGTAGGGCCGGGCATAGATCAGACACAGCGCCGAGACGCCGTAGATCGCCAGCTTCAGCACCGCCGACAGCACGTCGCGCTGATAGGTGCCGCTCCAGCCGCTGCCGACCAGGGTCATGCCCTGCCCGATCACGGTCGCGCCGGCGGCGAGCAGCAGCAGCACGGCCAGGGCGTGGGTCAGCCAGCGCCCCTGCTGGCGCGCGAACAGGTCGACCAACAGCAGGGCCAGGGTGCCGCCGAGCAGGACCAGCTCGGGCAGGATCAGGTTCAGATCGGCGTTGGCGAAGATCATGTCGGGGCCTTGGTCACAGCAGCTTGACGTTGAGCAGGGATTGCGCGACGTGGCTGATCGAGGTTTCCATCAGCGTCGTCAGCGGATGCGGCCAGACGCCGAACAGCAGCACTGCGAAAGCGAACGCGCCGAGCACGAAAGCCTCGCGGCGGTTGATGTCGACCAGGGCGCGGACATTGTCGTTGGCGATCTCGCCGTACATCACCCGCTTCACCAGCCACAGCGTGTACGCGGCGCCGATGATCAGGGTCAGCGCGGCCAACGCGGCGATCCAGCCGTTGAACTGGAAGCTGGCCAGGATGACCATGAACTCGCCGACAAAGCCGGAGGTGCCGGGCAGACCGCTGTTGGCCATCGCGAACAGCACCATGAACACGGCAAACCACGGCATTACGTTGGCGACGCCGCCGTAGTCGCCGATCATGCGGCTGTGCATGCGGTCGTAGAGCACGCCGACGCAGGTGAACATGGCGCCGGAGATGAAGCCGTGCGAGATCATCTGCACCATCGCGCCGGACAGGCCGAGCTGGGCGGCGGTCTCGTTGCCGGCCTCGCGCAGCAGCGCGAAGGCAATGAAGATGCCCAGGGTCACGAAACCCATGTGCGAGATCGACGAGTACGCGATCAGCTTCTTCATGTCCTGCTGAACCAGGGCGACGAAGCCGATGTAGACAATCGCGATCAGGCTCAGCGCAATCACCAGCCAGGCCCATTCGTGGCCGGCGTCGGGAACGATCGGCAGGGTGAAGCGCAGAAAGCCGTAGCCGCCGATCTTCAGCATGATCGCGGCCAGGATCACCGAGCCGCCGGTCGGCGCCTCGACGTGCGCATCCGGCAGCCAGGTGTGCACCGGAAACATCGGCACCTTGACCGCAAACGCGAGCAGGAAGGCAAAGAACAGCCAGCTTTGCGCGACCAGACTCAGCGGCGTGCTCGCAAGCACGGCCAGGTCGAAACTGTCGGCCTGCAGATACAGGTAGACCAGACCGATCAGCATGAACACCGAGCCGAAGAAGGTGTACAGAAAAAACTTCATCGTCGCGTAGACGCGGTTCGGGCCACCCCAGATGCCGATGATGATGAACATCGGAATCAGCATGCCTTCGAAGAAGACATAGAAAAGCAAGGCGTCGAGCGCGCAGAAGACGCCGACCATCAGTCCTTCGAGAATCAGGAATGCGGCCAGGTACTGGTGCGGACGCTGCTTGATCGATTCCCAGGCGCCGAGAACGACGAGCACGGTGACAAAGGCGGTCAGAGCGATCAGCGCCACCGAAATGCCGTCGGCGCCGAGCGCGTAGTAGGCATCAATCGCGCCGATCCAGACATGGCGCTCGACAAACTGCATCGTCGCGGTGCCGGTGGCGCTGGCGTCGTAGCCGAGGTACAGCGGTATGCACAGCAGCAGCACCAGCACCGAGATTCCGAGCGCCAGCGGCCGCGCCAGGCGCGGACCGGCGGCGAGAACAGCGAATCCGCCCAGGATGGGCAGCCAGATCAGCAGGCTAAGCAGGGGCCAGGAGCTCATGTCGTTGCCATCGTTATCGGTTGGCGTACCAGACGAAGGCACTGAGCAATACGATCAGGCCGACGATCATCGCGAACGCATAGTGGTACAGGTAGCCGGACTGGATCCGGCGCACGACGGCGGCGACCCTGCCGACCAGCTTCGCCGATCCATTGACCAGGCCGTTGTCGATCAGCGCGACATCGCCGCCGCGCCACAAGCCCTTGCCGAGCAGAACGCTGCCGCGCATGAACACGGCCTGGTACAGGTCGTCGATGTAGTACTTGTTGTCGAGCAACCGGACGATCGGCGCGAAGGTCGTGCGCGTGGCATCGGCGATCTGCGGTCGGAACAGATACACGAAGCTGGCCAGGGCGAAGCCGGCCGCGGCGAGCCAGAATGCCGGTGTCACGAAGCCGTGCAGCGCGAACGCGGCGGCGCCATGGAAATGCTCGCCAACCCGGGCCAGGCTGTCGTTGGCCGCGGCGATGGTGATCGAGTCGCCGAACCAGCCACCGAACAGCATCGGCCCGACCGTAAGGTAGCCGATCAGGATCGACGGGATCGCCAGCAGCACCAGGGGCATCGTCACCACCCAGGGCGACTCATGCGGCGCATGCGCAAGCACGCCGGGTTTGTTGTGGTGCTCGTCGTGACCATGGCCGTGATGGCCGTGCTCGACCGTGTAACGCGGCTTGCCGTGGAAGGTCAGGTACAGCAGACGGAAGCTGTAGAACGCGGTGACGAAGACGCCGGCCAGCACACACCAGTAGGCATAGCTTGCGAACGGCCGGTCGGCATACTTGACCGCCTCGATGATCGCGTCCTTGGAATAGAAGCCGGAGAAGAACGGCGTGCCGACCAGGGCCAGGGTGCCGATCACCATGGTGATCCAGGTCCACGGCATCTTCCGGCGCAGGCCGCCCATGTAGCGCATGTCCTGCTCGTGGTGCATGGCGATGATCACCGAGCCGGCGCCGAGGAACAGCAGGGCCTTGAAGAACGCATGCGTCATCAGGTGGAACACCGCCGCCGAGTACGCCGAGGCGCCCAGGGCCACGGTCATGTAGCCGAGCTGGGACAGGGTCGAATACGCGATCACGCGCTTGATGTCGTTCTGGACGATGCCGATCAGGCCGGTGAACAGGGCCGTGGTCGCACCGATCACCAGGATCATGCTCAGCGCAAACTCGCTCATCTCGTACAGCGGCGACATCCGCGCGACCATGAAGATGCCGGCGGTGACCATGGTCGCGGCGTGGATCAGGGCCGAGATCGGC
>CAZFUH010000356.1:0-3963 GCA_964522235.1 uncultured Rhodanobacteraceae bacterium | reverse complement strand
TGGACTGCGGCTTCGCATCGAACAGATTGATGTGGTATTCCCAGCCCGGCTGGCCGCCGTTGTCGATGCGGCTCTTGGATACCCAGGCATTGGCGGACGGAAGCACAGAGGCATCGCCGGTACGGGTGACGGTCAACTCAGGAATCTGGGTGCCATAGGGGCTGGCCAGCCGCACGTAGACGATCTCTCCCTTTGCGGGGGTAGTGCCGAGTGTCAGTACGTGGGCGCCCGCACCGTTGGGCTGGATCGCTGTCGGCGGGCCGAACAGACGCGTCACCTCGGTATCCATACCCTGGGATTCGTACACACGAATAACGTCGCTCGCCCCGCCATCCGGGCCTGCTGTGTAGGCCAGAAAATCATGAACATTGTCACGACCATTCACCTCGACCAAGACATCCTTGATCAGGCGATGACCGGGAATTTCGCCATTGGGATTGGCGATCAACGAGGTCAGGGCGCCACCCAGCGTGTCGGCATGGGTGTAGCTGACGTTCAACTCACGAAACTGCCCGGACAAGCTGGTGATCATCTCCCAGCGCCCGACCTTCGAGCCACCCTCCCGCTCGATGTTTCCAAAGTTCAGCAGTAGCGAAGGGCTGGATTGAGCGTCCTGAACGTAGCCGCCGAGGATTTCAAAATCGACCAGCAGGCCCAGCTCATTTTCGATGATTTCCGGCTGCGCGGACTCGATCGACAGGTTGACCGCATCTCCGTAGCCTACGTTCTTGACTCGAACTCCCAAGGTGAACGGCTCAGACGGCTCGACATCCGGCGTGAATGGGTCGTCGCCGTGCACGTCGAACGGCAGAAAGTAATCCAGATACAGGCGGGGCTGGGGGCGTACGACGATGGTTTCGGGGGCCAGCGTGACCGAGATCAGCTCGCCGGGTTCGGTTGCACCTGCGTCGAGCCTTCGATAATGGACCACCGCGCCGACGCCGTATCTTTTTCCAATCGAGTTCGCTCCACCGGCATCGGGGGACGGAATGATCAGCCAGCGAGCGCTGGCCGAGGTCTGCGGCGGCACGATGCCCGTTCCTGTCGCCACATTCCCTTCGCCGTCAAAGTCGTCGAGGCGAACGAAGAATTCGCCGTCTTGGCCATTGCCGGCCTCGTCAAAAAACTTGATTTCGACCGCAATGTCGACAATGCTGATTCCGGTCAGACCGTTGTTGATCTTCAGCACCGCGTCGAACGCCTGCCTCTCCATGCTGATGCGCTGCTGGATCTGGATCTTGACCTCGGCACAAACCGCCGGCTGCGACCTGGCTTCGCCATGCCCGGCCACGATCATTACCAGTGCCAAGACCAGCGCCGAAGCGAACGAACGGGCCTGACTCGGCCAAGAACTTTTCTGCATCAGCTTGTATCTCCCGACCAGATGCTAAATGTCCAGCCTCATCTGGCCAGATGCCTAAGCGTTGCAATGCACGCTCTCCCCCAAGAGCGGGCGAAGTATAGGCATGACTATTCCGTGATGACAACGCTGTAATGATGATATTTGCGTGACGCTCACGATCGCCGCGTGGTTGCGAGTTGGATTCTGAGAACCGCGTCACATTGTTGGAGTCCGTGCTGGAATGACATCCGCGAAATGGCATCGGATGAACGTGAGCATTCGCTGCATGCTTGCACGGGCGATCTGCTTGAGGCCTCCGTACAGCGTGATCTGGACGCGCTTCCTGCGTTGCTGGCGAAACGCGTCGGTAACGACCACAAGCTGCGATTCCCGCTCCGTCGGCTTGGCGGCGATCAGCCGCGCAACGATCTTGCTGCGCCAGGTGGTGACGACGTCCTGTCCGGACTCGGCCAACGCGACCAGTTCCGATAGTCTGTTCATGGTCTGTAGGCGATCGATTTCGATCGATAAATTGTATATTTAAATGTATTGGTCGGAAACTGCACTCGACAGGCACGACTGTCAACCTCGAATTTCGTCGCCGGCGGTCTGTTCGTTCTGCTCGATCAAGACGTGCGCCGAACCAGCCCTGCCGACAGCGCGTCGCCAGGCCATGCCGCCTCGATTGCGTCGCACAAGCTTCCCTCCGGCGCCGACAACCACTAGCCTGCCCCGACTTGGTCTAGGGAGGCGCCATCGAAATGGCCCTGTTGCATTCGTTGTTGTTTGGTCTGCTCGGTCTGACCACCTTGCTCGCGATTGCCTGGCTGGTGTCGGACAACCGGCGGGCGGTGAACTGGCGCCTGATCGGAACCGGCCTGCTGTTGCAGATCGTCCTGGCCCTGTTCGTGCTGCTGACGCCGTTCGGCGCTGCGATCTTCGACGCCCTGGGTCGTGGCTTCGTGCTGGTGATCTCGTTCACCCGTGCCGGCAGCGAGTTCATCTTCGGCGATTTCATGGACACCTCGAAGTTCGGCTTCGTGTTTGCGGTCCAGGTGTTGCCGACGATCATTTTCTTCTCGGCGCTGATGAGCGTGCTCTACCACATCGGCCTGATGCAGAAAATCGTCCAGGGCATGGCCTGGGCGATGACCAAGGTGATGCCGGTCTCCGGCGCAGAAACCTTGTCGGTCAGCGCCAACGTCTTCGTCGGCCAGACCGAAGCGCCCCTGGTCGTGCGTCCGTACATCGTCGGCATGACTCGATCGGAACTGATGACGCTGATGGTCGGCGGCATGGCGACGATCGCCGGCGGGGTCATGGCCGCCTATATCGGCCTGCTTGGCGGCGGCGATCCAGCCCAGGAAGTGTTTTATGCCAAACACCTGATCTCGGCCAGCATCATGGCCGCGCCGGCGGCACTGATCGTCGCCAAGCTGCTGATTCCCGAGGTCGAGAAGCCGCTTACCCTGGGTTCGGTGCGCGTGCACGACGAACGGACTTCGCACAACGTCATCGAGGCCGCGGCGGTCGGCGCCTCCGACGGCGTACGCCTGGCGCTGAACGTCGGCGGCATGCTGCTGGCGTTTCTGGCCCTGATCGCGCTGATCAACTACCCGTTGATTCAACTGGGCGAGGTCAGCGGCGTCGCCCAATACCTGTCGGAAACCGCGGGTCGGCCGATCCAGACCGACCTGGCCCTGCTGCTGGGCTATCTGTTTTCGCCGGTGGCCTGGGTCACCGGGGTACCTTGGGTAGATGCCCAGGCGGTCGGTTCGCTGATCGGCCAGAAGGTGGTCGCGAACGAGTTTGTCGCCTATGTCCAGCTCGCCGAAATTGCGCCGGAGCTGAGCGAGAAAGGTCGCCTGATCGCGACCTACGCCCTGTGCGGCTTTGCGAACTTCTCGTCGATCGCGATCCAGATCGGTGGGATCGGCGGTCTGGCGCCGGAACGTCGCGGCGACCTGGCCAAGCTCGGCCTGCGCGCCGTGCTCGGCGGTACCCTGGCGACCCTGATGACGGCGACCATCGCCGGCGTCATCACCTCGCTGTGACCACGGTAGGCGCTTGCTTGAACGACGGGAGATGGCGCAGATGAGCGATGACCATGACCTGATCGTGATCGGCTCCTATGTCCAGGACCATCTCTGGCTGACCGAACAGTTCCCGGACGCCGGCGAGACCCGGCGCGCCGACGGCTTCAGCACCGGCCCCGGCGGCAAGGGCTTCAATCAGGCGATTGCGGCTCGCAGGCAGGGTGCCCGGGTCTTGTTTGCCGGCGCGATCGGTCGCGATCACCTTGGCCGCGGAGCGCAGGAGTTCGCCCGCCACGAGGGCCTTCAATGCCGCTGGCAGCTGGTCGACGACGCGCCCACAGCGGCGGCCGGCATCATCGTCGACGCCGGCGGTCGCAACCAGATCGTGGTCGCGCTCGGCGCCAACGAACGGCTCGATCCACAGCGGCTGGAAGGGCTGGCCGAGGCTCTCGCCAGCGCGCGCCTGCTGCTGCTGCAATTGGAGATCCACCTCGACGCGATCGACGCCGCGCTCGATCTCGCCGCCGGGCACGACGTTCCGGTCGTGCTGAATCCGGCGCCGGTGCATCCGGAGCTGCGACCAGA
>CAZFUH010000355.1:0-3981 GCA_964522235.1 uncultured Rhodanobacteraceae bacterium | reverse complement strand
CGCGCCGCCGAACAGCAGCAGCTTCTCGGTCAGCGTGGTCTTGCCGGCATCGGGATGCGAGATGATTGCGAAGGTGCGCCGTTTTGCGGCCTCCTGGGCGGGTGTGGTCATTGCAGGTCGTGATCGAGTGGACCGGACATTTTAGCCGGCATTGCCCGCATCCGCGCGGCCGCACGCGCCGTTCGGTTTGCGCCGCGGTCATTGCCGCCGGGATAATGGCCGGCCCGACAGCCCGGAAGCACGATCCATGCTCGATCCCGCCCTGCTGCGCAGCCAGCTCGACGCCGTTGCCGAGCGCCTGGCCACCCGCGGCTTCGACCTGCCCCGGCATGAATTCGACCGCCTGGAGACCCAGCGCAAGCAGATCCAGACCCGCACCCAGGAGTTGCAGGCGCTGCGTAACAGCCGTTCGAAGGCGATCGGCCAGGCCAAGGCCAAGGGTGAGGATGCGGCGCCGATCCTGGCCGAGATCGCCGGTCTCGGCGACCAGCTGAAGGCGGCCGAGACCGAGCTGGAGCAGGTGCAGACGAGCTTGCACGACCTGCTCGCCGGCGTGCCGAACCTGCCGCATGAATCGGTACCGGTCGGCAAGGACGAGGGGGCGAACGTCGAGATCAAGCGTGTCGGCACGCCGCGCCGTTTCGAGTTCGCAGCAAAGGACCATGTCGAGCTGGGTGCTCACAAGGGCTGGCTCGATGGCGATAGCGCCGCCAAGCTGTCCGGTGCCCGGTTCACCGTGCTGCGCGGTGAGCTGGCACGCCTGCATCGCGCCCTGGCCCAGTTCATGCTGGACCTGCATAGCGGCGAGCATGGCTATCTGGAATGCAATGTCCCGGTCCTGGTTCACGCCGAAAGTCTGTACGGCACCGGCCAGTTGCCGAAGTTCGAGGAGGACCTGTTCGCCACATCGGAAGCGAGCCGGCGTTACCTGATCCCAACCGCCGAGGTGCCGCTGACCAACCTGGTGCGCGACGAGATCGTCGCCGCCGAGGCACTGCCGATGCGCCTGACCGCGCATTCGATGTGCTTCCGCTCCGAAGCCGGCTCGTATGGCCGCGACACTCGCGGCATGATCCGCCAGCACCAGTTCGAGAAGGTCGAGCTGGTCAGCATCGTCCGGCCGACCGACAGCCACGACGAGCTGGAGCGGATGACTGTCTGCGCCGAGACCGTGCTCGAGCGGCTGGGTCTGCCGTATCGGCGCATGCTGCTGTGCACGGGCGACATCGGCTTCGCCGCGACCAAGACCTACGATCTGGAGGTCTGGCTGCCATCACAGGATACCTACCGCGAAATCAGCTCGTGCTCGAACTGCGAGGACTTCCAGGCCCGGCGCATGCAGGCGCGCTGGCGCAACCCGGACACCGGCAAGCCGGAACCGGTGCACACCTTGAACGGTTCCGGCGTTGCCGTCGGCCGCGCCTTGATCGCGGTGATGGAGAACTACCAGAATGCCGACGGCTCGATCACCGTGCCCGAGGTGCTGCGCCCGTACATGGGCGGTGTCGAACTCGTTCGTTGACGCGATGCGTGTCGTGATCGCCGCGTTGTTGCTTCCGCTCGCCGCCCAGACACCGGTGTCCGCGGTCGACGCTGACGCGCCGATGCGTCTGAATGCGCCGGCACTGGCGGAGTTTCAACGTCAACGTCTGCGCGTGCCGTCATCAATGTGCGATAGCATGAACGTCTTGGCTTGACGAGGGTGCGCGAATGAAGGATCAGGGCGACTGGCTGCGGCAGATGACGCAGTTGCAACAGCAGTACTGGGATGGCTGGCGCGACATGGCCGGGCAGGCGATGGCACCGCAGCCGGGTGCTGCGGCGACAGCCTCGTGGCAGGATGGCCTGGCGGCCTGGCAGCGTGGTCTTGCCGGCTCGATGCCGGCCGGTGGATTTGCTGCCGGCGGCCAGAACGACCTGGTCGAGCGAATGATGGACTACAGCAAGCAGTACCTGGGTCTGTTGCAGGGGCTGATGCGCGGTCAGGGCTTCCAGCCCGGCAGCATGCAGTTCGATCCCCAGGCCTGGATCGGCGAACTTCGCGAGCTGCAACAACGCTATGGCCGTGGTCTGGCCGGCGCCATGGGGCCGGTCGAGGCGATGCCCTGGTTTGGCGGCATCGACAGCGCCCAGGTCGAACAGATGGTGAAGGGATTCGCTTCGTCGCCGATGCGCGGCATGAAGCAGGATCTCGAAGGATGGCTGGCAATGCCGGCGTTCGGGCTCGCGCGCGAGCAGCAGGAGCGCAAGCAGGCGCTGATGCGCGCCTGGCTGGACTACCAGGTCGCGAACCAGCGCTACAACGAACTGATGGTGCGCTCGCTGACCCGGACCTTGGACCTGCTGGACAGCAAACTCACCGAGCGCGATGAACCCGGCCGTCGAATCGAGTCGGCGCGGGCATTGTACGACCTGTGGATCGACGCCGCTGAGGATGCCTATGCCGAGATTGCGCTGAGTGCGGAGTATCGCGAGATCTACGGCGATCTGGTCAATACCCAGATGCGTGTACGCGCTGGCTTGAATGCCGAGGTCGAGCGCTTTGCCGCCCAGCTCGGCATGCCGACGCGGAGCGAGGTCGACAGTATCGCCCGCCAGCTGCACGATCTGAAGCGCGAGCTTCGGCGCAGTGGCACAGCCGATCGAGCGGCGCGACCGAACCGTGATCGCAGTCGTGACGGTGACGGTGACGGTGACGTTGACGCGACGGGCGATGCTGGCAAGACCAATGCCAATGCCAATGCCAAAGCCAAGGCCAAACCCAAGCCCGAAGCCGGCAAGGCCAAGGTCAAGGAAAAAGCGCAGCGCAAGAACAAGTCCGCAACCGGCAAACGCAGTGCTGCCAAGCGTGTCGCCGCTGCGCCGACGGTGAAAGCCCGGGTCGACGCCGATGGCAAGTCGCAGCCCCGCAAGCGCGGCGGTGCCCAGACGCCAATGCTGCAATCCACCGCCCGCAAACGCGGCAAGGGAGCCTGATCATGTCCGGTGCCATCCAGATCCAGCCCCAGGCCCTGATCGAAGAAGCCCTGCGCTTCAGCCAGAAGCTGTCGGCCGGTTTGACCACCTTGCGCCAGCTCGACGATGTCCAGTTCGGCTGCACCGACAAGGAAGAGATCTACCGCGAAGACAAGCTGGTCCTGTACCGGTTCAAGGGCGAGAACAAGCCGACTGCAAAGACCCCGATCCTGATCGTCTATGCCCTGGTCAATCGTCCGTACATGGTCGATCTGCAGGAGGATCGCTCCCTGGTCCGCAATCTGCTTGCCCGCGGTGAGGACGTCTATCTGATCGACTGGGGATATCCGGATCGTTCCGACCGCTGGTTGACCCTGGACGACTACATCAACGGCTACATCGACCGCTGCGTTGATGCCGTGCGTGCACGCCATGACCTGGAGGGCATCAATCTGCTCGGGATCTGCCAGGGTGGCGCGTTCTCGGTCTGCTACAGCGCCCTGCATCCGGAAAAGGTGCGAAACCTGATCACGATGGTGACGCCGGTGGATTTTCACACCGACGACAACATGCTTTCGAACTGGTGCCGGCACATGGATGTCGACCTGTTCGTCGATACCGTCGGCAATGTGCCGGCCGACTTGATGAACTGGTGCTACCTGAATCTGAAGCCGTATCGCCTGAATTTCCAGAAGTACGTCGGTCTCGCCGATATCCTCGACAACAAGACCGAACTGGAGAACTTCCTGCGCATGGAGAAGTGGATCTTCGATTCGCCGGATCTTGCCGGCGAGGCGTTCCGCCAGTTCATCAAGGACTTCTACCAGGGCAACAAGCTGATTCATGGTGGACTGCGGATCGGCGATCGCGAGGTCGACCCGCTGAAAGTCACGATGCCGGTGCTGAACATCTTCGCCGAGCAGGACCACCTGGTGCCGCCGGATGCGTCGCGGGCCCTGGGCGGGATCGTCGGCAGTGATGACTATTCCGAACTCGCGTTCCGGGGCGGTCATATCGGCATCTATG
>CAZFUH010000354.1:0-3986 GCA_964522235.1 uncultured Rhodanobacteraceae bacterium | reverse complement strand
CGCAGGCGATTGCTCTGGCCGGGAATGGCGTCGATCTTGCCTCCCAATCGCGGAATCCAGAAACTGTGGATCACGTCCTCGCTGTCGACCCGGAACTCGACCATGCGGCCGGACGGCAGTTTCAGCTCGTCGAACGATCGCACCAGCACGTTGCCGTCGCGATCCAGATGGTCGAACTGCCACTGCCACTGACGTGCGGTCACCTGCACGACCTGGTCGGTCGCCAGCCCGATACCGATGACCTTGCCGCCAACCGCGGTGCCGTAGATCAGCAGCGCGAGCAGGGCGGTGGTCGGCAGGATCAGGCCGCCGACGACGATGAAGCGCTCCGGTCGCGTGCTCGCAACTGGACGCTGCTGCCGGAACACCGCATACAGCACCAGGGTGACGACCAGGATCAGGATCGCGCTGCCGGCCGAGAACATCAGCCACCAGGTCCGGGCGATCGCCGCCGCCGCCGGGCCGGCCGGATCCAGGGTTGACTGCGGACCCGAGCATGCAACCAGACCGACCGAGATCGCCAGGACGTTCGCCAAGCGCCGAAGGCGTCGCGTGGTTGCAACCGCAGTCATGTCGGCATGGTAGGTCGAATGCGGCGGTGTTGAAACCGTAGCGCCACGACCCGGGCTCAGGTTGACAGGGCGCCGTTCAGGACTCTTCATCGGCGAGGCCGTTTCCGGCAAGTCATTGATTTTTAGTGGTGTAGCTCTGCGACCGACGGCGTCGGTTATGATAGAAAACTGTTCTGCCCGCTTCGCGGGCGTGCGATCCACCTCTCGATGCGGATATCCCGATGCAGACCTGGTTGGTGACCGGCGGTGCCGGATTCATCGGCGGCAACTTCGTGCTGGAGTTGTTCGCTGCCCGCTCCGGCGTACGCGTGATCAATCTTGATGCGCTGACCTATGCCGGCAATCTCGACACCTTGGCCGAGCTGAGCGGCAACAAGGACCACGTCTTCGTGCACGGCGACATCGGCGATCGGGTGCTGGTCCAGCGTCTGCTCGCCGAGCACCGGCCGCAGGCGATCGTCAATTTTGCTGCCGAAAGCCATGTCGATCGCTCGATCGACGGCCCCGCGGCCTTCGTCCAGACCAATGTCAATGGCACGCTGAATCTGCTCGAGTGTGCGCGCGACTACCATCGGTCGCTCGATGGCGACGCCGGCGCCGCGTTCCGCTTTTTGCACGTCTCGACCGACGAGGTCTATGGTTCGCTCGGAGCGACCGGCAAGTTCACCGAGACCACGGCGTATGCGCCGAACTCGCCGTATTCGGCCTCGAAAGCGGCCAGCGATCACCTGGTGCGGGCGTTTCATCACACCTATGGGCTGCCGACGCTGACGACCAACTGTTCGAACAACTACGGCCCGTATCAGTTTCCGGAAAAGCTGATCCCGCTGATGATTCTGAAGGCGCTGGCCGGTGAGCCGTTGCCGGTCTACGGCGACGGTCGCAACGTCCGCGACTGGCTCTATGTCGGCGATCACTGCACGGCGATCCGGCGCGTGCTCGAAGGCGGTCGCGTCGGCGAGGTCTATAACGTCGGCGGTGACGCCGAGCGCGAGAATATCGCGGTCGTGCATACGATCTGCGATCTGCTCGACGAACGGCGGCCGCGCAGCGACGGTCGGCCGTATTCCCGGCAGATCAGCTTCGTTGGCGATCGCCCCGGTCACGACCGTCGCTACGCGATCGATTCCAGCAAACTGCAATCCGAGCTCGGCTGGCGGCCGGCCGAGAGTTTCGAGTCCGGGATCGCGCGTACCGTCGACTGGTACCTCAGCAACGATGACTGGAGTCGTCGCGTTCAGGACGGCAGCTATCGCGGCGAGCGCCTCGGCAGCGCGGCCTGATCGGCGATGGCGGCAACGACAGGAGTTGACGACAAGGTGGCTACGAGCAAGGGCATCATCCTCGCCGGTGGTTCCGGTACCCGGCTGTATCCGCTGACCCAGGTGGTCAGCAAGCAGTTGCTGCCGGTCTACGACAAGCCGATGATCTACTACCCGCTGAGCACCTTGATGCTAGCCGGGATTCGCGAGGTGCTGATCATCACCACGCCGCACGAGCAGGAATTGTTCCGGGCCCTGCTTGGCGATGGTTCGCAATGGGGACTGTCGCTGAGCTATGCCGCGCAGCCGTCGCCCGACGGCCTTGCGCAGGCATTCCTGATCGGCCGCGACTTCGTCGCCGGTCAGCCCTCGTGTCTGATCCTCGGCGACAACATCTATCATGGTCACGGTCTGGTTGAAGTGCTGCGCGGCGCGGCCGCACGCAGCGCCGGTGCGACCGTGTTCGGCTACTGGGTGTCGGACCCGGAGCGTTACGGCGTCGCCGAGTTCGATGCCGGTGGTCGTGTCCTGAGCCTGGAAGAAAAGCCGGCGCAGCCGCGTTCGAACTATGCCGTCACCGGCCTGTATTTCTACGACCAGCGGGTCTGTGACTACGCCGCCGAACTGAAGCCGTCGCCGCGCGGTGAACTGGAAATCACCGACCTCAATCGTCGCTATCTCGAGGATGGCAACCTGATCTGCGAGAAGCTCGGTCGCGGCTATGCCTGGCTGGATACCGGCACGCACGAGTCGTTGCAGCAAGCCGGTCAGTTCATTCAGACCCTGGAGGAACGGCAAGGCTTGAAGATCGCCTGTCCCGAAGAGATCGCCTATCTGCAGGGCTGGATCGATGTTGAACAGGTCCGGCGGTTGGCGCAACCGCTGGCGAAGAACGGCTATGGCCGCTACCTGCTCGACATGCTGGACCAGGGAAGCCGGCCGTGAATTTCATCCAGACCGACCTGCCGGGGGTCGTGATCATCGAGCCGAAGGTGTTCGGCGACGACCGCGGCTATTTTTTCGAGAGTTTCCATCGTCCGCGCTTCGCCGAGCAGGGGATCGACCTCGGCATCGCGCAGAGCAATGTCTCGCGCTCGGCGCGCGCTGTATTGCGCGGCCTGCACTATCAGTGGCCGAAGCCGCAGGGCAAGCTGGTGCAGGTACTGGAAGGCGAGGTCTACGACGTTGCGGTCGACATTCGCCGCGGTTCGCCGACGTTCGGGCGCTGGACCGCCTGTGTGCTGTCGGCGCAGAACAAGCGCTTGTTCTGGGTGCCGGAAGGGTTTGCGCACGGCTTTGCCGTGACCTCCGAGCACGCGATCTTCTGCTATCACTGCAGCAACGTCTATGATCCGGCGGCCGATGCCGGTGTGCGCTGGAATGATGCCGCGCTGGCGATCGACTGGCCGATCGCCGAGCCCTTGCTGTCGGCCAAGGATGCGCAGGCGCCATTGCTGGCTGATGTCGCGGCGGATCGGCTGCCGCAGTACCGGGACTCGGATCGAGGTTGACGCAGATGTGGCGAATCCTGGTCTTGGGCGCGAACGGACAGGTCGGACACGAGCTGTTGCGGCATCTGGCACCGCTGGGCGAGGTGATCGCCGCGACCCGCAATGGCGAATTGCCCGGCGGCACAAACTGCGCGCTCGCCAATCTGACTCGTGAAGGTTCGGTCGCGGCGCTGATCGAGGCCGAGCGGCCGGACCTGGTGGTCAATGCCGCGGCCTACACCGCCGTCGATCGCGCCGAGGACGAGCCGCAAATTGCGCTGCGCGTGAACGGCCTTGCTTTGGCCGAGATCGGCGCCGCCGCGCATGCCGTCGGTGCCGGAGTCATCCATTACTCGACCGACTATGTGTTTCCAGGCGATGGCGCTCGACCGTACCTGGAGGAGGACGACACCGGGCCGAGGTCCGCCTATGGCGAGAGCAAGCTGACCGGCGAGCAGGCGCTGGCGGCATCCGGTGCCGAGCATCTGATCTTCCGTACCGCCTGGGTCTACGGCGCGCGCGGTCACAACTTTCTGCGCACGATGCTGCGACTGGGGCGCGAGCGCGATGTCCTCAAGGTGGTCGACGATCAGCGCGGCGCTCCGACGCCGGCGTTCCTGATTGCCGCCGTCACCGCCCAGGTGCTGGCGCGCTGGTGGCGG
>CAZFUH010000353.1:0-3992 GCA_964522235.1 uncultured Rhodanobacteraceae bacterium | reverse complement strand
TCCACCGACAGCGAGAGATTGCGGCCAGGCTGATCGAGACCGGAGCCGTGCTCGCGCAAGCGCTTGTCGGCGAGGTTTTCCAGGCTCAATTGCAGTCTCAAGGCATCGCTGGCGCGCCAGCCGACGCGCGTGTTCAGCGTCGCCCAGCCAGCAGTTCCGTCGGGATTGATGCGCGCGTCGGTGGCATCGCGCGGACTCAGGCGATCCTGCCGGGCCGCGTACAACACCCAGCTTTCCAGTTCCCAAGCCTGGGCAATCGACCAGCGCGCACCAAACTTGCCGAACCACGGCGGAATGCGATCAGCCGGGTACTCGTCGCCGTCGAGGCGCTCGTCACCACGGGTATAGGTCGCGCTTGCGTACAGCAGCCAATCCTCGCCGGGGGCGTAGCGCAACCCCGACTCGAAGCCCCACAGCAGCAGGCGCGTGGCATTGCGAGACTGCACGATCGCCTGGCCGACATCGTTGACTTCGCCGGTCAACACCGAAGTGATCTTGTCCCGGTAGTTGGAGCGGAATGCCATCGCTTCCCACTGCCAGCGTTGGTCCAGGTACTTCAGGCCGAGATCGAGCGTAGTGACTGTTTCCGGATCGAGATCGGCATTGGGAATATTGAAGCGGTTGCCGGGGCGATCACCAAAGGTGCCGAGATCGAAAATGTTCGGCGCCCGGAAGCCGCGGCCGGCGTTGCCGACCAGGCGCAATGGTTCGGCAAGCTTGTAGGCAAAGCCGACGTGGCCGCTGAGGTCGTCGGGCCGGATGCGTACGCCGATGCCATTATCGGTCGCCGGCAGTTCGACGTCGAAACGGCTGTAGCGCAGGCCGCCGTTCAAGTCCAGGCGTTCGCCGGCATACCAGTCGTCGGCGACGTAGACCGCCATCGACGTCATCGTCGAACCATCCGGGAAACGGCCGGGCCGGTCGTTGATGACGCCGGTATTGATGTTCAGGCGCTCGCGAACACTGTCGACGCGATCCCGGTGGTATTCCCAGCCATAGCTCAGGTAATGGTCGGCGCCGAGCGTCTTGCCGAGTTGGCCGGTGAAGCCGCGCAGGGTGCTGGAATTGCGTTCGAGGTCGCGGTTGGCAGTGCCGAAGGCGCGCGCGTTGCGATTGTCGATGATCTTCTGTTCACCCAGATGCAGTTCGATGTCGTCGGCGAACAGCGTCGACTCGGTGTGGCGATAGCGCAGGTGGCCGAAACGGCGCTCCTGTGGCTGAAAGCGGAACTCGGCGTTCTCCGGCTGGCTCTGTCCGAAGCCCGGCACCAGGGCGTCGTGTCGCGGCGTACTCGGCTGCTTGCTGTATTGCACACTCGCGCTGAGCTCATGGCCGTTGCCGGGCGCCAACAGCAGCTTGAGGTCGCCGCTGCGCTGACTGTAGTCGGTGAACGGCAGACGTTCACCGCCGCCAACCCGGCGGCTGCCGATGTCCTGGTAGCTGATACCACCGGCAATGCCCAGGCCCTCGCGCCCGGTCTGGAACGCGGCCCGGCTGTGCAAGCTCTGGTCGGCGCTCGACCAGCGGCTGCGCAACAGGCCCTGGGTCCGCCAGTCAGGGCCGCTGAAACGTGGCTCGGGGGTCAGAAACTGCACCACTCCGCCCATGGCATCCGAGCCATACAGCGTCGACATCGGTCCGCGCACGGCCTCGATACCGTCCAGGTTCAGGGCGTCGACCAGGGCGAGGTATTGATTCGGTGCGTTGCGAAAAAATGCGTTGTTGAGCCGGAAACCGTCGACCAGATGCAACACCTCCGAGCCTTTCAGGCCGCGAATGATGACCACGCCCTGGCCCGGCGTGGTCTGCTGGACATAGGTACCCGGTTCGCCATGCAACAGATCGGCCACTGTCTGCGGCGCCAGGCGCTCGATCGCTTCGCGATCAACGACGGTAACGCCGACCGGAATCTCCAGCACCGCCTCCTCACGCCGGGTTGCGGTGACCTGGACCTGATCCAGACGACGGGCGCCACGATCCGGATCATCGTCATCGACGAGATCCACGGCCATGACATCGGCAACAGCGAAGGTGGTGAAGCAACAGAAGAAGGCCACGGCCACAGCCGCGGCCGGACGTACAGGTCGCATGAACGATTTCCATCCTTGGGGGCACCGACACCGGCCGCGTGGTGATGTCGGCCGGGTTCACGTCCGAAAGGCGAAATCGAGCCGAATCGGACGCACGAAGCCTTAAACTACCACGATCCCAAGCGCAAGGCGATCGACCATCATGACTGAACTTCCGGCGCCGCACGGCGGCCGCCTTCGTGAGTTGCTGCTGCCCGCCGATGCCGCCGCGCAAGCGCGGTTGGAGGCCGCGACCCTGCCGGCATGGGATCTCAGCCCGCGTCAGCGTTGCGACCTGGAGCTGCTGCTCAGCGGCGGTTTCTCGCCTCTTACCGGCTTCCAGGCCCGCACCGACTACGAGACGGTGCTGCGCGAACTGCGCCTGGCCGACGGCACGCTGTGGCCGATTCCGATCACACTGGATGTCTCCGAGACGTTTGCCCAGGCGCTGGCGCCGGGCCAACGCATCGCATTGCGTGACCAGGACAATACGCCGCTGGCGATACTGACCGTCGAGCAACTGTGGCGGCCGGACCGTGAGGCCGAGGCGCAGGCCGTGTATGGCAGCACGGACCGCTGCCACCCCGGCGTCGTCCAGTTGCTCGATCACGGCCACCCAGTCTACGTTGGCGGTCAGGTCGAAGGCATCCAGATGCCCGGCCACTACGATTTCGTCGAACTGCGCGACACTCCACGCTCACTGCGCGAGCGCTTCCAGCAACTGGGCTGGACCCAGGTGGTCGCGTTCCAGACCCGCAATCCCCTGCATCGCGCCCACCGCGAGCTGACCCTGCGCGCTGCCGAGCGCACCGGCGCCAAGCTGCTGATTCATCCGGTCGTCGGCATGACCAAGCCCGGCGACGTCGACCACTACACACGCGTGCGCTGTTATCGGGCGCTGATGCCGCACTACCCTGAGGGTCTGGCCGAGCTCAGTCTGCTGCCGCTGGCCATGCGCATGGCCGGCCCGCGCGAGGCAGTGTGGCACGCGATCATCCGCAAGAACCACGGTTGCAGCCATTTCATCGTCGGTCGCGACCATGCCGGACCAGGCAATGACAGCACCGGGCGGCCGTTCTACGGCCCCTACGACGCTCAGGCCCTGCTCGCCGAGCATGCCGAAGAACTCGGCCTCGAGATGGTGCCGTTCGAGGCCGTCGTCTATGCGGAAAATCGCAACGCCTATATCAGCGCCAGCGAGGCCACCGAAAGTGACCGGATCCGAGACCTGTCCGGCACCGAACTGCGGCGATGCCTGCACGCCGGCGAACCGATCCCGGACTGGTTTACGTTTCCGGACATCGCCGCGGTACTGCACGAGCGCTACCCGGCCGGCAAGCCGCCGGGCTTCACCCTGTTTTTCACCGGCCTGTCCGGTGCCGGCAAGTCGACCCTGGCGCAAGCCGTGATCAGCTTGATGCTGGAACGGTCGAGCCGGCCGGTGACCCTGCTCGATGGCGATGACGTCCGCCGACACCTGTCCAAGGGCCTGGGGTTCTCACGCGAGGACCGCGATGCCAATATCACCCGCATCGGCTGGGTTGCCGCCGAGATCGTCCGTCATGGCGGCATTGCCGTGTGTGCCCCGATCGCGCCGTATGCCGGTTCGCGCGCCGACGCACGGCGTCTGTCCGAGGCCCACGGCGGCTTCTGCGAGATCCATGTCTCGACCGCGCTGGACATTTGCGAAACACGCGACCGCAAGGGCCTGTACGCCGCCGCCCGGCGCGGCGAGATCACGCAGTTCACCGGCATCAGCGACCCCTACGAGGTGCCGGAGAAGCCCGAGTTGCGGATCGACGCCGGCCACGGCGATCCGCGTCGACAGGCGCTGACGATCGTCGAATGGCTGCTGGCCCGGTCCTGGCTCTAGTGTAGTGCGCCGGAAGTTTCGCACCATTCTCGCTTGGTCTTCGGCCCCGA
>CAZFUH010000352.1:0-4017 GCA_964522235.1 uncultured Rhodanobacteraceae bacterium | reverse complement strand
TCGATCCAAGCAATCGAACTTGCCAATAGATTCGTTGATATACCTTCGACAACAGACGCTCTCGATGGCGAGGACGCCAGCGCAACCCGGACGGCGTTCGTCGCGTCCTCCTTGGCCGGAGTCCAGTGGAACACCCGTGCGGAAGCCGCTCCTCTTCAAGCAGCGGCAGGCGGATCGCAAGATTCGTCAATCCGGCAGCCGCCATCTCGGCGATACTGCCTCGATGGCAGAGCTACCCCAATTGCTGCGCGCCGCTGGACAGTTGAGTCAGCAGCTACGCGGCGCGCCCTCGCTGCGCCGGCTTGCGGTCGTGGCCGGCTTGTCGCCCTCGCATCTGCAACGCGAGTTCAAGCGGCTGATCGGCGAGTCGCCCTCGCACTACCTGCGTCGTCTGCGGCTGCTGATCGCCGCAGCCCGTCTGCTCCATGACGACGCTCCTCTGCGCCGGATCGCGGATCAAACCGGCTTCGGCAGCGCCGAGGTGTTGATCCGCAACTTCCGTACCCGTTTCGGCTGTACCCCCGCACAATATCGACGTCGCCATGGCGTTCGTCGCCTCGACCTCGCCTTTCGGCGCGGCCTGCTACGTGTAACCGCCGCAGCGCCGTGCTTTTCGCTGTTTCGTCTGACGCATCCCCTGCCCCGGAGAACCCCAATGCCGTTGCTCACCGCCTCGCTACGCACACTGACTGCACAGCACGCACTGATCATCCGCTCGCGCGTACCGCGCAGCGCCATCGCCGAGACGATCGGCCAGAGTCTTGGACAAATCGTTCCGTACGCCATGAGCCTGGGCGGTACGTTTGCCGGCCAGCCGTTCGCACGCTATCCCGAGAGCGGCCCCGGTTCGATCACGATCGAGGTGGGTATGCCGCTTGCCGTACCGTTGCCAGGCCAGGGTGACATCGAAGCCATCGTGCTGCCGGAAGGACCCGCCGCCGTCGCCGTTCATGCCGGCGCCTACGAGTCGTTGCACGAAACTTACGCCGCTCTGGAAAGCTGGATCGCCGACCAGGGCCGACAGACCGCCGGCGCGCCATGGGAAGTCTACGTCACTGACCCGGCCGAGCATCCGGACGTGAGTAATTGGCGCACCGAGGTCTACTGGCCGCTGGCTTGATTGATGTCAGCCATAGTGGCGGCGGAGTAGGAACGATCAGGATCCGCGTTCGGACCTTGAACCGTCCTCGGAGTCCGAACGCACACTCTGACCAAGGTTTCCCGCCTTGGTAGCACCGTCATTGGCTCAGAATCGCGGCAACCACATCATGGTGAACGCGCCGAACGCACCCAGGACGATCAGCAATGCGCTGCCGATCAAGACCACAGCGGTCGCTCGCTGCAGTATGAGCCCGCCGCGCTCGGCACGAAAGTACAGTTCGGCCGCCGCCAGCGGCAGCAGAAAACAGGCGAAGGACCAGAACTGGTCGAAGGCGCCATCGAGAAGCGGGGTATTGCCTCTTGGTCCCTGGTTGAGGATCAGCCAGGCCATCAGGGTGGTTCGATTGCAATGGCCATGGCGAGAAGCCTGACCGGTCCAGAGGCCGGTGGCTGGTATGTGCTGTTCGGTCTCGGCGCCTGCCTGACCTGCAACGGCTTCTGGCTGGTAGCAAGAGCCTTGTTTCGCGACGGCCGGCCTTTCGGCGCACCGCATCTGGCCTACGTCGGCCTGGTCGCAGCACTGATCCTCCTCGGCCAGCGCGACGCCGACTTGCCCTTGACCCGGGCATCGAACGAACTGCTGGCGCTGCTGAGTTCGGCAATCCTTGTGCTGGCCTTCTGGGAAGGCCTGCGCGGTTGGGCCGTATACCGTGGCGTCGAGCGAGCAATGCGCGCGGTGTTCCTGACCACCTACGGCGGCTGCGTCGGCATGACGATGGTCTTGCCAGCCCTGATCGACCCGACCGGAGACCTCGGACTGGATGCGATCTGCGCAGCAGCGGTCGCGACCGCCATCGTCTTCGTCACCCAGGGACTGGTGACGTGGCGGCAGCGGCACCCCCTGGACTCGAAGGCAACCACGGAAACGACCGTACCCACTTCGATCACGTCTCCATCAGCGACTTCGGGCCAGACCACGCCGCCTGTCCAGCCGGATGATGTCGCCAACGTTCGCGCCAAGGACGAGGCGCTTGCGCTCGCGCTCGAAGAACTCATGCGCGACCACCGACCTTACCTGGATCCGGCCCTCAAACTCAGCCATCTGGCGCGGGCGCTGGGCGTCAGCGAATACCGCATCAGCCAGGCCATACGCGAGGTGCTGGGTCGCCGCAACGTCAACCAGTACATCAATACCTTCCGCATCGACCATGCGAGAACCTTGCTGGCCAACCCGGACTTCACCGCCTGGTAGACCCTGGTCGTGGGCATTGAGAGCGGCTTCGGTTCGCTGGCGGCGTTTCATCGCGCATTCAAGGCGGCCGAGCACTGCACACCCGGCGAGTATCGCAGCGCCTGCCGTGGAAAAATCCGAGTTGGAGCAGATTATCCGCGCCTTGATCGGGACTCGGCGTGGGAAACCGCACTCTGACTCGCCGGCCGGATCCAACTGCTGGCGTTGCTCAAGACATCATCAGCAGACGCGACCGGTGACTCATCGTTGCAGTTCTCACCGCTGCGGAAGCGCACCTGCCAGTGCAGCAGCACAGTGTCGCGCACGGATCACCGCCCAATGCGGACCGATGCTGCTCGACTCTGGCGGCATCGATTTCGACGCAACTCAAGTTCCAGGGTGTCGCGGATGAGGCGCTGAATCCACCGCGTGGCGCTTGCCGCCGGGATGCCGGCTGCCCTTCCTGGTGGAGCGGTTACCAGCACAGCACGCCGTTCCCGGGCCATCGCCGCAGCACCTGAGCCCTGCCCTGCACCGCGCCCATCGCCAGCAGACTAAGCGCGCCCGACGGGGTTTCGGGTTAGGCTGCGTGGCGCCCGGGCAGCGGACCTGCTCAACTTCCTGTTCAATCTGTCCGCGGAGAGAGGTGTTGCGTTCTCCGACGCATCGCCCATCTGCAGCCGCTTGACGCAACCCAGGTTCCCGGAAACAAACACAGGAGAGATCGATGGAAGTTTGGCTCGCAGTGAAGAACCTGCCCGAATCGGACGCCTTGAAGATGCTGGCTGAGCATTGCTCCGGCCAGCAAGCGTTTGATGGCCGCATGGTCGTGGAGACCTATGCCCTGGCCGGGTGGACCTTATGCAAAGTCTATCTTTCGGACAGTTGCTTCGACTCCATATATCCAGAGGACTGCCTGGCGCAAGGAAAGCACATCGAAGAGGCGTTCATTGTCCGTATGCTGGGTGACACGACGAGCTCCCAGATCCTGGAGGTCTATCGCTGCGGCGCAATGAAGCTGAAACTTGATCTGATGAATCAGGAAAGCGTGTTCCTTGAGCCATACGATATGTTCAGTAGCGATTTTGGCGATATCGACGCCATTCGGGCGCGAGACGATTCGAAGCCGGATGATGAACGAAGTGAAATGCAGGCCCTGCTAGCAAGGCTCTTTCCGGAACTGAACCCGATCAATGCTTCCAGCATATGGGGCATCTTCAGTGGACTGTTCGATGAGCAGAAAGGGCAGCACATATTCTCGGCCGGAGGGTTCCTAGTGCCCGACTCCAGACTGCAAGGCTATGAAGACAATGAGATCGAACTGGAAGGCGAAACGCTCTATCTTTGGGGTGGCTAGCCTTGCCGGGTATAGGAAATTCAAACGTGTCGGCCGATTGCGTCAACTGCGCGGAGGTGGGTGCACGAGCGCGGTACAGACGCGGTTTGCGCGGCGTGTACTCGACGCTCTCCTCGTACACGCCGTCGAGCCACAGCATGTGGAAGCCCTCGCCCGGCTTCTGCGAAGGCGAGCCCGACCGCATCTTCGCCAACGGCTTCAAAAGCGACTGAACTCACCAAAGAATTGAGGAGAAAAAACTGCGCTTCGAGGACAACAACGAGAGATTGGGTCACCTTCGGGTCGTCAAGCTACCGTGTCATGCGCCACTCCTGCCATTCGCCGTTTT
>CAZFUH010000351.1:0-4060 GCA_964522235.1 uncultured Rhodanobacteraceae bacterium | reverse complement strand
GAACGCATCGCTGCCCTGTTCCGGCGGGATGGCTGGGAAGTCGAACTCGCGCTGAGTGACGGCGCCCGCGGGCCCGATCTTGTCGCCAGCAAAGGCCCGTTGGGATACGTGGTCGAGGTCAAGGCGGCGGCGGAGGGACGGCCCGACCGGGTGATCGCCCTGCTCTCGCAGGCAATTCTGCAGGCCAGTCGGTATGCCGAACGCCGGAATATGCAGCCGTTGGCGGTGGTGCTGGTCGGTCAGACGTCGTCCTCATTGCAGCAGAAGGTCGAACAGTTCCAGCGCGACTACGCGCCCGATGTCGCCATTGGCCTGGTGTCGGAGACCGGCGGCAGTCGATTCATTGGCCCGGGCCTGGACGCGCTCAACGTGGAAGCGCCTCGTAAATCGGGCAGAGGCAAGCTCGCCACGCCGCGCAAGGCTTCGGACCCGTTTTCCGATCTCAATCAATGGATGCTCAAGGTGCTGCTGGCACCCGAGCTGCCGGAGCACCTGTTGACTGCGCCACGCGGCGAGTACCACAGCGTTTCGGAGCTCGCCGAGGCCGCAAACGTGTCGGCGATGAGTGCGTCCCGCTTCGTGCGCCGCCTGCAAGAGGACGGTTTTCTGGACGATTCCGGCGGTCCATTCCGCTTGGTGCGACGCCACGAGCTGTTCCGCCGTTGGCAATCGGCCTCGTTGCGCTCGTCGCCCGAGTTGAAAATGACCTACCTGATTCCAGCAGCGGGTATGTACCAGCTGGTCAAGGTGGTCACGCGAATGGATGCCTGCATCGGCCTGTTCGCCGCCGCCGATCTGTTGCAGCTCTCGCATGTCAGCGGCGTCGCGGCGCATGTCTATGTGCGCCGCCTGTCGGCGGCGCCGGTCAATGCCTGGCCCGGCCTGGTGCCAGCCGCGCCCGGCACGCCGGCGCAGATCATTCTCAAGCAGGCTCCCGCCCCTGAGTCGCTGTTCCGCGCGGCCGTGCGCGTGGACGGCGTAAAGGTTTCCGATGTTCTGCAGATCTGGCTGGATGCGTCCGCGCACCCCTCGCGTGGCGCGGAGCAGGCCGATTTTCTACGGCACAAGGTGCTGGCGGATGTTCTGGGGCCGAAGGAATGAATGACCGTGAGGCGTTTGCGAAGCTGGTCGGCGCCCTTGCGCCCTGGGGCGACCGCCTGGTGTTCGTTGGCGGTTGGGCGCATCGGCTGTATCGCTTGCATCCGAAGGCCGGAACGCTGGCCTACCAGCCGTTGGCGACGCTGGATGCTGACGTCGCCTTTGCCGAGCGCGAGCGACTGGAGGGCGACGTCCGCGCCCGCTTGCGCGAAGCAGGGTTTCACCAGCAGCTGACGGGTACGCATCGACCGCCCGTGTCCCAGTACACCCTCGGTGACGACGGACCGAAAGGCTTCTATGCCGAGTTTCTGACTCCGCTGATTGGCCCGGAGATCACAAGAGATGGCACACGGATCGCAACGCTGGAGAAGGCGGGGATCACCGCACAGCGCCTGCGCTATCTGGAGCTGCTGCTGCACTCACCGTGGACAGTCACCCTGGATGCTGAGTGGGGTGCCGCATCCCAGCAGCAATTGCGCATTCCCAATCCGGTGAGTTTCATCGTTCAGAAGCTGCTGATCCATGATCGCCGACCAGGTGAGAAGAAAGCCCAGGATCTTCTGTACATTCACGATACGCTGGAGCTGTTTGCCGGAGAGCTCGACAACCTCGCGGCCCTGTGGCGGGATGATGTTCGCAACACGCTGCACGGGAACTGGATCGAGGATGTCTTTCGCACCAGGGACCGTGTGTTCGGGGTAATGAACGATCCGCTTCGCGACGCGGCACAGATGCCACAAGATCGCGCACTTGGACCGGAACGAATGCGGGCCATGTGCTTCGCAGCACTGGGAGAAATGCTGGATTGAGCACCGCCGTCACCATCTTCATCGTGTCGTTCCTGCCGGGATTTTCGGAAAATTCCGATTCGATTCTAGCGGTCCTGCCGACGACCCGGGCCGTTTCGTCCCGTACCCTGCACATTGCCATGAGGTTGCCATGATCCGTCCCGAGCAAATCGAAGCCTTCAGTCGCCGCATCGGCGAACTGCTGCCAACCCAGATGAAGGAAGGTGGCGAAACCCTGCGCCGAAACCTGCGTGCCGCAGTGTCGGCCCAGCTCGACCGCCTGGATCTGGTCACGCGCGAGGAATTCGAAGTGCAGCGTGCCGTGCTCCAGCGCAGCCGCGAGTTGCTCGAGCGCCTTCAGGCGCGGGTCGATGCCCTCGAGGCCGAGCTGGCTCGACGAAGCGGCAGCGGCTGAGCGCATGGGCCTGGCCGTCGTCAGCAGCCGGGCGCAGGTCGGCGTCCAGGCCCCCTTGGTTGCGGTCGAGGTCCATCTGGGCGCCGGCCTGCCGAGCACGAACATCGTCGGCCTGCCGGAAACGGCAGTGAAGGAAGCGCGTGACCGGGTTCGCGCGGCGATCTGCAATGCAAAACTGGAATACCCGGCCGGTCGGGTCATCATCAGCCTGGCGCCGGCCGAGCTGCCGAAAGAAGGCAGCCGCTTCGATCTCGCGATCGCACTCGGCATTCTCGCCGCCAGTGGGCAGGTACCGCGCGAGCGCCTGGCCGATCACGAGTTCCTTGGAGAACTGGCGTTGTCCGGCGGCTTGCGCCCGGTCTCCGGCGTGCTGCCGGCGGCGATCCGCTGCGGCGAGGCCGAGCGCACCCTGATCGTCGCCGACGGCAATGCCGGCGAAGCGGCGCTGGCACGCGGCACCCAGGTCCTGGCTGCCGACTCGCTGCTGGCGGTGTGCCGGTATCTGCGTGATGGTCAAGGTCTGCCGAGCGCGGATGAATGCGGGCAGGACGACGCCAGCGTAGCCGGCACCAGCGCGCCCGATCTTGCCGAAGTGCGCGGCCAGCTGCGCGCCCGACGGGCGCTGGAAATCGCCGCCGCCGGCGGCCACAACCTGCTGATGGTCGGGCCGCCGGGCAGCGGCAAGACCTTGCTCGCCACCTGCCTGCCGAGTGTGCTGCCGCCGCTGACTGAAGCGCAGGCCTTGGAGGTCGCGGCGATCGCTTCAGTGTCCGGCCGGCCGCCGCGCCTGGGCCCGGCGTTTCGCATCGCGCCGTATCGATCACCGCACCATACCGCCTCGGCGGTCGCCCTGGTCGGTGGCGGCGGCAACCCGAAACCCGGTGAGATCTCGCTCGCTCACCACGGCGTGCTGTTTCTGGACGAACTGACCGAATGGAGCCGCGCCGTGCTGGAGGTGCTGCGCGAACCCCTGGAGTCGGGCAAGGTGACGATCTCGCGGGCGGCGCGCCAGGCCGAGTTTCCGGCCCGCTTTCAGCTGGTTGCAGCGATGAATCCGTGTCCCTGCGGCTATGCCGGTGATCCATCCGGACGCTGCCGGTGCACCGCCGACACCATCGCCCGCTACCGCGGTCGCCTGTCCGGTCCGCTGCTCGACCGCATCGACCTGCATGTCGAGGTACCGCGGCTGCCGCAGCACGAACTGCTGGCCGAACACGGCGACGGCGAATCGTCGGCGGCGGTGCGCGCGCGCGTGCTCGCCGCCCGGGAACGCCAGCAACAGCGCAGCGGTGACGGCAACGCGCGCCTGCGCCTGCCCGAGCTCAAACGTCATGCCCGGCTGACCAGCGAGACCCGGCACCTGCTCGAACAGGCGGCCGAGCGCCTGCAACTGTCGGCGCGCGCCTGTCATCGCATTCTGCGCGTTGCGCGCAGCATTGCTGATCTGGTCGGGGCTGACGAGGTTGCAATGGGCCATCTGGCTGAGGCGATCAGCTATCGCGGTTGAGGGCGTGGGGGGTGCGATTGTGGCGCGCTGCTGACCAGGGCGGGCGCGGCCGCTGCTCCAACCCTTTCCTGATTGCGTACGAATCGCATCCTGATACGAGTCTCGTTGGCGGCGCAATGAGCACCGCTGTTTTGTTGCGCCTACGGACACGGCGAACCTGCGCTCTTGCCGCTTACCTGGCTTCGCCATCCGTGGCCTTTCCGACGCGCATCCTGCGCGCCGGGTCACTTTTCTTTGCTTGCCCAAAGAAAA
>CAZFUH010000350.1:3331-4073 GCA_964522235.1 uncultured Rhodanobacteraceae bacterium | reverse complement strand
GCGTACTGATCTACCACTCCAGTTGCGCACTGCCCGGGGTGGCCGGGCTCGGCGAGGTGCTCGGCGACAGCTATCCCGATCCCAGCCAGTTCAATCGCAAAGGCGACTACTACGACGCTACCAGTACGCCGGAAGAGCCGCGCTGGTGGCTGGTCGACATCGGCTACGTCCGCACCCTCGAACGCGTGGTCACCCTGGAAGAGTTGAAGGCGCTGCCGGCAATGAGCGATTCACCGTTGATCCGACGCGGCAACCGATTGTCGATCCTGCCGGTCACGTCCGGGCAGTGGCGGGCAGTGCTGGGCCAAGAGAAGAAGACACCGAAATGAACGCAGATGCAGGCAAGCGCGCCGCCGCCGAACGCGCCCTGGCGCAGGTCGAGGACGGCACCGTCGTCGGCGTCGGCACCGGCTCGACCGTGCGCTATTTCATCGAGGGCCTGGCCCGGCGCCGGCATGATCTCGCCGGCGCGGTATCCAGCTCCGATGCCAGTACGGCACTGCTGCGCGAGCACGGCATAGCCGTGCTCGACCTCAATGCCGCCGGCGAGATCCCGCTCTACGTCGACGGCGCCGACGAATGCGACGGCGCCCGGCGGCTGATCAAGGGCGGCGGCGCGGCATTGACGCGCGAGAAGATCATCGCCGCGGTCGCCACCCGCTTCGTCTGCATCATCGATCCAGCCAAGCGGGTCGATGTCCTCGGCCGCTTCCCGCTGCCGGTCGAGGTGATCCCGATGGCA
>CAZFUH010000350.1:0-3321 GCA_964522235.1 uncultured Rhodanobacteraceae bacterium | reverse complement strand
GGCTGTGGCTGAGAAGTTTATCTGTATCGTGGATAACACTAAGCAAGTCGACATTTTGGGTGAATTTCCACTACCCGTTGAAGTGATCCCGATGGCACGCAGCCACGTCGCGCGTGAGTTGCTGCGGCTCGGCGGCCAGCCGGTCTGGCGCGACGGTGTCGTTACCGACAACGGCAACTGGATCCTCGACGTGCATCATCTGCGCATCACCGAGCCGGAGGCGCTGGAGACCGCGATCAATCAGATCGTCGGCGTCGTCACCGTCGGTCTGTTCGCGCTCCGGCGCGCCGATCAGGTCCTGATCGGCGCCGATGGTGAGCTTTGAAGCAGTCCCGGCAGCGCTTGCGCAGCCGTCGCCGGCCAGTGCAGATCGACCAGGGGCGTGATCGCGCTCGCGACCGGGTTGATCTCGACGATGCGGGCGCCAGCCTGACGCGCCAGCTCGGGCAGCATCGCCGCCGGATGGACGACGCCGGACGTGCCGACGACCAGGAGCAGGTCGCAGCTCTGGGCGGCGCGCAGCGCGGACTGCCACGCGAACGCCGGCAGTTCTTCCCCGAACCAGACCACGCCCGGCCGCGCCGGGCCGCCGCAGTGGGCACAGCGCGGTGGCGGCAGCCGCAGCCGAGGCTCGGCGGTCCTTGCTCTCTCAGCGTCGGGCATCGGGTCGGCGCAGTCGAAGCAACGGGTCGCGAACAGCTCGCCGTGCAGGTGGATGACGTCTCGACTGCCGGCGCGCTCGTGCAGATCGTCGACGTTTTGTGTGATCAGGGACCAGCCGGAGCCCCGCCCGGCCAGCTCTGCGAGCGCGCGATGCCCAGCATGCGGCTGCGCCGCGCGCACACCGCCCATGCGCCAGCGGTACCAGGCCCAGACCAGGTCCGGATCGGCCCGAAACGCTTCCGGCGTCGCCAACTGCGCCGGATCGAAGCGCGACCATAGGCCGTGGTCGCCACCGCGAAAGGTCGCGATGCCGCTTTCGGCCGACATCCCGGCTCCGGTCAGAACCGTCACCGTAGCGGCTTGGTCGAGCCAGCCGCGAACCCGTTGCCCCTGATCGCTCATCCTTTACCTCGGGCCGGAGCAGCCCGTCGCGCCCGAATTCAGCATCATCGCGCTAGACTGCCCTGGTTTACAGTTGCCGCCGGAGCCGAAGCTTCCGGCTGAAGGAGTTTGCCATGGCCGTGCTCGACATCCTGGAATTTCCCGATCTGCGCCTGCGCACCAAGGCCAAGCCGGTCGAGCGCGTCGACGATGGCCTGCGGGCGTTGATCGCGGACATGTTCGAAACCATGTATGCCGCGCCCGGGATCGGCCTGGCCGCGACCCAGGTCGATGTGCACCAGCGCCTGGTGGTCATCGATGTCAGCGAAAACAAGGATCAACCGGTGGTGCTGATCAATCCGGAGATCGTCAGCAAGCAGGGCAGCCAGGTCTATCAGGAAGGATGCCTGTCGGTGCCCGGCATCTTCGCCGATGTCGAGCGCGCCGACCAGGTCACGGTGCGCGCTCTGGACCGCGACGGCAACCGCATCGAGCTGAGCGCTGACGGCCTGCTCGCGGTCTGCATCCAGCACGAGCTGGATCATCTCGAGGGCAAGGTCTTCGTCGACTATCTGTCGCCGCTGAAGCGGGAAATGGTGCGCAAGCGGCTGGCCAAGGCGCAGCGGGAACGCGCCCGCAACGCCGCCTAAGAACAGTCGCGCCGACGGGCAATCGCCCGGCATCCGAAAACAACCGGTTCGAGCGTGTTCGCCGCTCGGCGCTCGGTCGCCGGCCCGGGCCGGTGACAACGTTCGCGGCCGCGCTTGCTTGCAGGCCTGTGTGGAGGAAGTGGAGATGACGGAGCGGCGGTTGCGCCTGATCTTTGCCGGCACACCGGAATTTGCCGTGCCGAGCCTGGACTCGGTGCTCGGATCCGGGCACGAACTGCTGGCGGTGTACACGCAGCCGGACCGACCGGCCGGTCGTGGCCGTCGGCTGGCGGCATCGCCGGTCAAGCAACGCGCGCTGGCGGCCGGCATCGAAGTCCGGCAGCCCGAATCCCTGCGCGATGCCGACGTGCGCTCGGCGCTCGCGGCATTGCGACCGGACTTGATGATCGTCATCGCCTACGGCCTGATTCTGCCGCGCAAGGTGTTGACGATCCCGGCGCACGGCTGCTGGAACGTGCATGCCTCGCTGTTGCCGCGCTGGCGCGGTGCGGCGCCGATCCAGCGCGCAATCCTGGCCGGCGACCGCGAGACCGGCGTCTGCCTGATGCAGATGGAAGCCGGCCTGGACACCGGTCCGGTCCTGCTGCGCGCGACGACATCGATCGCTGACGACGACACCGGCGCCGGCCTGCACGACCGCCTGGCCAGACTCGGTGCCGACCTGCTGGCCGACGGTCTGACCCGTCTTCGGCACGGCCGCCTGCCTGAACCCCAGAAGCAACCGGACATCGGTGTCACCTATGCGCACAAGCTCGACAAGGACGAAGCACGCCTGGACTGGTCGGCATCGGCCACCGATCTGGAACGCAAGGTCCGCGCGTTCGATCCCTGGCCCGGGGCCGAGGCCGAGCTGGCCGGGGAGATCGTACGCATCTGGCGCGCCGACATACGGCCGCCGCATATGGGCAGCCGACCCGGCCAGGTGCTCGCCGCCGGCCGCCACGGCATCGACATAGCCTGCGCCGAAGGCGTGCTGCGGGTACTGGAATTGCAGCGCCCGGGCGGCCGCAGGATTGCCGTCGGCGACTATCTGAACGGGCGTCCGGCGCTTGTGATCGAGCCGGCATGAGTCGCGTGCGCGCCGAAGCGGCCCGAGTGATTGCCGCTGTCCTGGATGGCCGGTCGCTGAAGCTGGCGCTGGCTCCGGCCGAGGCCGCCATTGCCGATCCGCGCGACCGTGCCTTGCTGCACGCGATCGTCCTCGCCAGTGTTCGAGGTGCGCTGCGTTGGCAGGTGATTCTGCGCCACCTGCTGGAACGCCCGCTGCCGGCCCGTGCCGGCCTCGTGCAGGCGGCCCTGATCGCAGGGTTGGCCCAGATCGAGGAACTGGGCTTGCCCGCCCACGCCGTCGTCGACGAAACCGTCGCCGCCGTGCGCGCCCTGCGGCAGCCGCGACTGGCCGGCCTGGCCAACGCCGTGCTGCGCCGGTGGTTGCGCGAACGCGAACCGCTGCTGGCGGAAATTGAACGGTCCGACGAATCGGCTCGCACCTTGCATCCGCCTTGGCTGTTGCAGTGTTTGCGTGAGGATTGGCCACAGCACTGGCCGCAGATCGTCGCCGCCGGCAACGCCCAGGCGCCGTTGTGGCTTCGGGTCAATACCCGGC
>CAZFUH010000349.1:0-4079 GCA_964522235.1 uncultured Rhodanobacteraceae bacterium | reverse complement strand
AATGTGTGTCACAAACTGCAAATTTGTGTCACAAACTGTAAATTATTGTCACCAGGCCGGTGCTGCGACGAGCGTTTCGCCCACCGCCGGGATGGGTCGATCGCCTGACCAGCCATGCCCTGGCGGCGTGTCTGCGCCGTACGGTCGGCGCTTCCCGATGCCAAGACGGCAGGACGCTTGGGTCCCGGGCAACTGACGGTCGGGCGTCAGCCGGATAAGCTTCCGCTGGCCGGTCACGTGGTAGCGTCCGATCCGGCGATCCTGAAACCATGGAGACTGTCGATGAACACCGCAACCGCGCGGATCTGGTGTGCCTTGCTCGCGCTTGTCCCGACCTTGACCGCACGTGCCGCGGAGGTCACGGCGCCGGCGCCGCTCAACGCCGAAACGCTGTGGCAGCTGCAGCGCCTGTCGTCGCCGGCGGTGTCACCGGATGGCCGCCACACGGTCGTTGCCGTGACCCGATACGACCGCGATACCGACAAGTCCAGCACCCGGCTGTGGCTGTTCCAGAACACCAGTGGCGATCCGCGGCCATTGACCGCAGAAGGTGTCGACAGCAGCAATCCGGTCTGGTCGCCGGATGGCACCCGGGTCGCGTTCGAATCCAAGCGCGCCGGCGACGAGGTCAACCAGATCTACGTGATCGACCTGGCCGGCGGCGAAGCGCGCCGGGTGACCAAGCTGCCAACCGGGGCCAGTGGCGCGAAATGGTTCCCCGACGGCCGGCATCTGGCCTTCATCGGTCGAGTCTGGAGCGACATCGAGACCTGGGAAGAGCAGGGCAAGCGGCAACAGGAGCGCAAGGACTCCAAGGTCTCGGCGCGGGTCTGGGACCGGGCGCCGGTCCGGCATTGGGCGAGCTATCTCGATGATCGCGAAGCGCATCTGTACCGGGTTGCGATCGACGGCGGCGATCCGGTCGCGATCACCCGTGGCAGCGGTGTGATGCTGATCGGCCAGGGTGGCGCCGGTGCCTATGACATCTCGCCGGACGGCCAGGAGATCGCGTTGACCGTCGACAGCGACGACACCGGCGTCGAGGGCAATGCCGACATCTACCTGATCCCGGCCAGCGGCGGCCGGGCGGAAAACGTCACCGCCGGCAACCCCGGCAACGACACCACGCCGCGCTACAGTCCCGATGGTCGCTGGCTGTCGTACTCCAGGCAGACCATTCGAGGCTTCTACGCCGATCGCCAACGCCTGGTCCTGCGTGACCGGCGCAGTGGCGAGGAACAGGTGCTGACCGAGGACATCGACCGATCGATCAGCAACCCGTTGTGGCTGCGCGATGGCCGCAGTCTGGTGGTTGCCGTCGACGACGCCGGCACCGTGCGTCTGCATCGGATCGACGTCCCCTCCGGCCGCTACACGGCGATCACCGGCGAGACCAGTTTCGGCTCACCGTCGATTTCCGCCGATGGCCGGACCCTGGTGGCACTGAACGAGAGTTTTCTGTTGCCGCCGACCCTGGTCCGGGTCGACCCGCGCAACGGCCAGGTGCTGCAGTTGTCCAGCTTCAATGACGACCTCCTTGGCGCGATCGACTTTGGCAGCTATGAGAGCGTGACCTACGAGGGCGCCAACGGTGTGCCGATCCAGATGTGGGTGAACTATCCGCCCGGTTTCGACCGCAGCCGCCGGTATCCGTTGTATCTGCTGATCCATGGCGGTCCGCACAATGCCATCAGCAACGGCTTCCACTGGCGCTGGAATGCCCAGGTGTTCAGCGGCTGGGGCTATGTCAGCGCATGGCACAACTTCCACGGCTCGTCCGGTTTCGGCCAGGACTTCGCCGATTCGATCAATCCGGACTGGGCGACCCTGCCGTTCACCGACACGATCAAGGCGGCGCAGTGGTTCGCGGAGCAGCCGTGGATCGACGGCGAGCGCATGGCCGCCGGCGGCGGCAGCTACGGCGGCTATCTCAGTTCGCTGATCCTCGGACGCGAACACCCGTTCAAGACCCTGATCATTCACGCCGCGGTCTACAACCTCTACACCCAGTACGCATCCGACTACGGCGCCAGTCGTCGTCGCCATGGCGAGTTCTGGACCCGGCCCGAGCAGTACCAGGCGATCTCGCCACACTACCAGGCCGGCAACTTCGCCACGCCGTCGCTGATCATCCATGGCGAGCTCGACTACCGGGTGCCGGTCAATCACGGAATCGAATTGTTCAACACCTTGCAGAACCGGGGTGTCCGCAGCCGTTTCCTGTACTACCCGGACGAGAATCACTGGGTGTTGAAGCAGAACAACTCGATCCGCTGGTACCAGGAGGTGCGCGACTGGCTGGCCGAGTTCATCGGCCCGCCGGGGCCGACTTCGCTGGTCGAGCCGGCAGCGGAGGAAACGGACGGCGCGCGATGACGAGAGAACCGGCCGATCGACCGCCGCATTCCAGCCAATCCGATGCCGTGCCGGCGATGACCACCGGCAGGGCTTCGACGCTGTTTCCGGAGCTGCTCGGCGGCGACTACGTCCGTCTACCGGCGGCCGTGCGCGCGTTTCACGATACGCCGTTGCCGGCGCGCTTCCATGGCCGCGCGCGGATCCGCGCGGCAACCCGCTGGCCGGCGCGCCTGGCGGCACGTGTCGCCGGCCTGCCTCGCGCCGATGCCGATGTCGCATTGACGGTCGATGTCGAGCATCGCGACGGCGGCGAGTTCTGGCGTCGCGATTTCGCCGGCACGATCATGCACTCGACCCTGGTTCGCCATGGCGGTCTGCTTCGCGAACGGCTCGGCTGGCTGCGCTTCCAGTTTCAGCTCATCGTCAATGCTGCGGGCATCGACTGGCAGGTGCGTTCGGTGCACCTGTTCGGGCTGCCGTTGCCGGTAGGCCTGTTTCGCGCCGTGCGTGCCCGCGAGTACGAGCTGGATGGCCGCTACCGTTTCGAGATCGACGCCGGCCTGCCGTTGTTCGGCCATGTCGTCGCCTACGACGGCTGGCTGGAGCCGCAATCGCAGCCACCAAGATGACGACGGAACCCGCTCCGACGTCGGCAACAGTGCTGGATCCCTGCACCGAACATGCCGACCGCCTTCTCGACGGCCGACACGGCGACGGAGAACGACAACCGGACACGCAGTAGAGGTGAGCCAGTGCCGATGCCGGCGTGTCCGTCGCATTCTGGCCTGCGTCAAGACCATTGCACCCGGATGTCAAAGCCGTCGAGCGCAACCAGAACCTCGTCGACGGTGAACAGATCCAGACAAGGGCGCGCGCCGCGTTCGCGACATTCGCCCGAAGCCAGTCTCGATGCCAGCAGCACCGCCGGCGTGCAGGGAATCTCCGGTCCGTCGCCCTGGCCGGCGATCAGAACAAACTCGCGATGCTGACGATTGCCGTCGACACCGACGCCTTCGACCCGCACATGCATGCCGCCGACATCGCTGCCGCATGTCTCCAGCCAGCGACTGGCACGGAGCAGGGCATCGCTGTGCCGCGACCAGTCGCCGACGAGGTGGAGCCGGCGCAGCCAGGACATCAGCCATAACCCGAAGTGCAGCACCGACAATTCCAGTCCGGCGCGGAACTCGACGCTTGCGGCTTGATAGCGGTCGGGAAACAGTGCCAGATCCGGCACGTCACAGGTCGCCAGCCAGCGACGGCCCATCGGCGCCGGATAGCGCTGCCGGCGCAGCGACTGCCAGCCGTAGGCAGTCGTCCAGCGCCGGTCACGACGAATTCGGATCGGCGCACCGACGTAGCTGAGAATGGCCTTGACCGTCGCGTCGCCGCGGGCGGTGCGATTGCCTGGCGAGATGCCGATGTCGATCCGGTCGATGCCTGCGAAGGCCGGCTGCATCCGGTCGACGATCGCGGCGGTCAGGCCCGGCACGGTGCTCGCGCCGCTGACCGCAAGCACATCGGCGGCCCGTGCCCGCGCGTCGAGCCCGACAATGCCGGCAACGAAGTCGCGAGCATCGGCGAGGTCGACGTAGTGGCTGCCGGCGGCGATCGCCGCCTCCGCGACACGGTAGTCGCGGCGTTGAAACGGGCCACAGGCATGGACGACCAGGTTCGGGTTCAGGCCGGCCAGCAACTGGGGAAAGTCCGGCTGTTCGATA
>CAZFUH010000348.1:0-4080 GCA_964522235.1 uncultured Rhodanobacteraceae bacterium | reverse complement strand
CCGGGAACAAGGACAAGGAAATTGCATGAGCGAGAAGCAAATATTCAGGGTCCGCACAGCGGTGTTTCCGGTTGCCGGTCTGGGCACCCGCTTTCTGCCGGCTTCCAAGGTGGTGCCCAAAGAGATGCTGCCGGTAGTCGACATGCCACTGATCCAGTATGCCGCGAACGAGGCGGTCGAAGCCGGTTGCACGACCCTGGTTTTCGTCGTCAACCGCTATAAGCACGCGATCGCCGACTATTTCGACACCGCCTACGAGCTCGAGCATCGACTGGAGCAAAAGGGCAAAGAGGCGCTGCTGGAACGTGTCCGCAGCACCTTGCCCGATGGCGTTCGTTGTGTCTTCGTGACCCAGTCCGAGGCACGTGGTCTGGGCCATGCCGTGCTTTGCGCGCAACCGGTGGTTGGTGACGAGCCGTTTGCCGTGCTCTTGCCCGACGACCTGATCTGGAATCGGGAGCGTGGCGCATTGCGACAGATGATCGAGTTCGCCGAACGCAGCGGCGGCAGCGTCATCGCGGTCGAGGACGTGCCGCGTGAGCGCACTGGCAGCTACGGGATCGTTTCCTTGACCGATCAATCGACGCCCGATGATCGGGCCCGGCGTATGTGTGCGATCGTCGAGAAACCCGAACCCGCACACGCACCGTCGACGTTGGCGGTCGTTGGTCGCTACGTGCTGGACGGTCGCATCTTTGATCTGCTCGCGAATACTCGACCCGGAGCCGGCAATGAAATCCAGCTCACCGATGCGATCGAGAGTCTGCTCGAACAGGGCGAACCGGTGTACGCGTACCGATTCTCAGGGACGCGCTATGACTGCGGCAACAAGCTTGGTCTGGTCCAGGCCACGCTGCGCTATGCGATGGAAGATCCGGAGCTGGCCCATCCGACCCGTGCCCACATGCGCGAAGTATTGGCCGAACACGGTCCGGAGTGATACTGGCTACGCAGATTGCCGGACGACACAAACGCGGCGGCCACAGGCCGCCGCGTTTGCGTTGGACATCAGAGCGCTGCGTCCTTCAGCTTCTTCAACGGCCGCACCTTGACCTTGACGGTCGCAGGCTTCGCCGCGAACACCTGCTCCTGGCCGGTGAACGGATTGATGCCTTTGCGCTTGGGCTTGGCCGGTACCTTGACCGAGGTGATCTTCAACAGGCCGGGCAGGGTGAAGCTGCCTGCACCCTTCTTGCTGATCGACGCGGCGACGGCGCCTTCCAGCGCGCCGAGCACGGCACGGACTTCCTTCGCGGCGACGCCGGAGGACTCAGCCAGGTGCGCGACAAGACCGGACTTGCTCAGGGCCTCCTTGATCGGCTTCGGGGCGGCAGCGGACTTGGCTGCAGTTTTGGCCGGGGCCTTCTTGGTAGCTGCTTTCTTGGTTGCCATAGGGCTCTCGTTAGGTCATCGATTGGAATCAATGCCGGGAAACTGCGTCCCGACACGCGCAATGTAGGGCAAACACGCGCGCCGACCAAGCGGAAATGCCGGTTTTTCGACCATTGGGCAGTGATCGAGCGTCAATTCGGGCGAAAAGTCGCGTTTCAGCCAGAGCCAAAAGCTGTCGCGGTGGCCCAGGCTTAAAATACGAAGACTCTCGTGATAAAGTCTGCCGAGATCTTTGCCTACGCCTTGAGGAGATGCGACATGCTGCAGGAACGACGGCGCCGACGCGCTACACGATTGTCCAGGTATGTACTACGCCGTCTTTTGTTCGGGCTGTTGATTCTGTTCCTGCCGATCACAGTGGCCATTGCCGAGACCGGATTGCAACGTCAGCTGGTCTGGTTGCCGGAACCGCAGCCGAAGCTCGCTGAGCACATGAACGGTGAGCCTTTCCCGGCCATTGTCGCTGCATTGGCGTCAGCTGGCAGTGCCGGCATAGAGCTAAGAGCGCTCGATCGGCAACCATTGCGGCGCGATATGACGACATCGGTGCAGCGCTACGTTCAGCAGCATGCCGGAACTGACGTGTTCGGCGCCGGAGTCAAACTACTGCTCGATCGCGCGCAGCGCGCGAAGGCGATGGCCTCGGAGCTGGCGCCAGTGGCGCCGGGTCAGATCTGGAGCGCGCGGTTGAGCGCTCCAGACGCGGCGGCCATCGCGATCGCCGAACAGACCGGTGTTGATCCGAAGGCATTGTCCGTCCAGCCTGAGGAGCAGCGCGACGGCTTTGTGTTCCTCACGATCAGCAGCCGCGATCCGCGCTTCCAGGCTGCGGCCCCAGCACGTGTGCGCGAGCTGTGGTACCCGGGACCGGATCGGCTGATCGCCGCGTACAGCATTGAGTTGGTCGGTCGTCTGGCGAACAGCTGGCAACCACTGGCGCGCCTGCTGCTGGTCTCGGCCGATGACGGCAGCGTGCTCCGGTCGAACGACCTGATCCATGATCTGCGGCCGTCGTCTCGCCCGGCCGCCTGTGTCGGCGACGCCTGCTCGGGTTCCGGTTTTTCGTATCGTGTCCTTGCCGATCGGCTCGGAACTCCGTACATCGATCCGTACGGGAATACCGCCCCGCATCCGACCGCCAGCGCCGATGGTCATGTTCCGACGGAGCCGGCTCCGATGCATCTGCTTCGTCTGCGCCATGCCGAGATCAGCACCGGCGATCCCTGGCTGCCCGATGGCGCGACCCAGACGCTTGGCAATAATGTCGATTCGTTTTTCCGCGGCTTGCCGGTACTCAATGGCCGCTACACCAGCGATCCGTTCGCAAACTGGAGTAATGACTTCAATCCGGAGGTCGGCGACTTCCGCGCCAAGACGACTGCACCGGGTCGGTTCGACTACAACTACGATGTCGAACTCGCGCCAGACGACTACGCGCAGCTCCCGGGTGCGGTTGCGACACCGATTCCGGTTGATTCGGAGCAGCTCAGCGCGAAGATCGTGCAGGGCTTCTATGTCGGCAACTGGTTGCATGATCTGTTTTACGAGCTAGGTTTCGATGAGGTCACCGGCAACATGCAGCACAGCAACTTCGGTCGCGGCGGCCTCGACGGCGACCGTTTGATCGTACATAGCGGGCATGCGATCGGCTCGGCGTTCGCGTTCGCACCAGCCGATGGCATCAGTCCGGTGCTCAGTCTTGGACTCAATGGCTTCAGTCTTTCGAATCGAGATGTAGCCGGTTTCGATTTCGGCGTCTTCGTCCATGAGTGGACCCATACGATGTTCGCACGGCTGACTCAGATGGTCCGTCAAGGCCAGCAAGGGGCGGTGAATGAAGGCACGGCGGACTTCGTGGCGATGTTCCTGATGGTTCAGGAACGGCATCGCGCCGCTGCGCCGGGCACCGGCGCGTTTCATGGCGCCTATCCGGTCGGGGCGTACTGGAACCTGGATTACTCGTATCCCCCAGACGGTCTGCCGCCAGCGGGCTCACCTGGTTTTCCGGACAATACCTACTATCACGGAGTCCGTCGTTTTCCATATTCGGCCAGCTTCGAGATCAATCCGTTGACCTTTCGACACATCAGTCCGGAACATCCGCTACCGGTTGGTTTCGATCCGTTCGATTGGAAGGGTCGCAGCCATACCAGCTATGAGATTCATACCGCCGGTGAGGTCTGGGCCTCGGCGTTGTGGCAGTGCGCTCGCAACATTCTCGCCGATACCTCGCCGCGTCAGTTTCAGACCCGACACCGTCGATTCCTGGCCGATCTGGTCGTGGCGCTGCAATTGTTCCCGACCGATGCCACGTACACCGAGGCGCGTGATTCGGTGCTGTCGGCGGTACGCGCACGCGACGAGCAGGATTATCGTCGTTGCCGCGCCGGCTTTGCCGCGCGCGGTCTTGGTGCCGATGCGGTCTCGCCGCCACGGGACTCAATCGAGCTGCGTGGTGTGATCGAGAGCTTCGTCGATGCCGATCCGCCGGCCTTGCGAAGTCCCGAATAGTGGCCGACGCCGTCGACGGCTCCGAAATGGCGCCGTCGACGGATTGCCGACTACAAGGCCTCGAAGATTCCGGCTGCGCCCATGCCGGTGCCGATGCACATCGTGACCATGCCATATTTTTTCTTGCGCCGGCGCAGGCCGTGGATCAGGGTTGCCGCACGCACCGCACCGGTGGCA
>CAZFUH010000347.1:0-4109 GCA_964522235.1 uncultured Rhodanobacteraceae bacterium | reverse complement strand
GCCGCACCACGACACGATCTCGGCGCCCTCGCGACGGCGCGGTGGGAGAAATGCGAGCTAGTGTAAGGGCCGCCAAGAGTGACGCACTACACCAGGCAACAGAGGGAAAGCGGCCAGCGTGAGCCGCAAACGGGCCGAGCTCAGCGGTTGCTGGTGAGGGCCTGGATCAGCTCGCGCACGAGCCGACGTCGGGCCGCCGGCAAGGCCAGATAGGCCTCCAGCGCTTCGCGATCGTTGGGCTTGAGGTTGGCTGGCCAGGTCATCGCGCGCGGTTCGGCGACCGCGTACCTGGGCTGGCCGCCGTAGCGCAGCCAGTGCGGTGCAACATTGAGCCAGTCGGCGAGCACTTGCAGTTTGTCCTGCTCCGGAATCGACCAGCCCTTGAGCCAGCGCCGTGCCGCCTGGTAGGTGATCGAGCGGCCCCAGTACAGGGCGTTGAAGTTCTTCTCCAACACATTCGATCGGGCCTCGTAGCCGGCGGCTCGCATCGAGTCGGCCAAGCGCTGCGCAAACTGGCTTTTCTCATCCATGGAGGCGGACATTGAAGTCTTGCTTCCATCGGAGTTGAAGTTTGATTCAGTTGATGATTGAATTATCGATGCAGATTCTTGTCGGCCGCGGATCGAGGGGGGAGATCGACGGTTCATTCAGCTCCGCGGACGGCAATTCGTCCGAACGGGGCGGCATGGCGGCGGCCGGCGAGCGCGCATTCGAGAGCGGCTCGGACGGTTGGCTTGGAGGTGGAGATGATGGCGGACAGCGGCACTCCGATGGAACTCGATCTGGCGTTGACGTCTTTCACCCGTGGACTGTGCCTGGGACGCGAGCATGGCCAGCCGGGGCTGGTGGATGTGGTGACGCCAACCACCGCCGACTTGCTGAAGTGGTGGTTTGGCGGTGTCGCCTGTCGTTCGCGAGCATTCAACTTTCACTCCGGTCAGCAACAAGCGATTCTGAACACGATTGTTGCGCACGAGGTGCTGGGACGTACAGGTCTGGCGCGTCTGAACCGAGCGCCGGACCGCGGAAACGATGGCTTCGGTCCGGCCGCGGGCGGCATGCCCGAGGGCGGCGAGGCTCGATATGGCTTGTGCATGCCGGCCGGCACCGGCCGCGCCTGGGTCGTGCGTGCGCTGGTGGTCTGGCAGAGTCTGAACTGGCTGGCGGCTGATGAACAAGGGCGAGCCGATCCACGCTTCGTCGATCGATTCCTCTTGCTGGCTCCGGACCGGTACGCGTTGCGACGGCTGCTGGACGCCTGGTTCGGGCCGATGTCCCGCGAGGATCCGGGCCGACGCGAATCCCGCCTGTCGGACACCCATCTGTATCGGAAGCTGTTCGTTCCGCCAGCGTGGCGCCGACGCCTCGGCGCTCTGATCGACGTCGGTGGCGCCCTGGAGACTGTCGAACTGCCGCGCCGGCCAGGTCTCTGGATTGCCTTGCTCGACGCCGATGCCGAAGATGTCGCGGCGCCGGGCGACGATCGCGGCCCGGCACCGCCTGTATCGCCGCAACGGCCGGGATCGATGGTGGTGCATGATGCCGCGTACGCTGTCGGCAGGGTGGACGAACAGCCTGCGGACCAGCGGCTGCGGATCGTCGAACGGCTTCATCGCGGCGCTTCGGCCGGAAACGTCTGGCTCGACCTGCTTGCGATCGCGGCAGCAACTTCGCAGCGATTGCCGTGGCGGTCGACATCGGTGCTGTTGAATCTGGATTGCTCGGCGGCGGCAGCCGCGGATCTGGTGAAGCATCCGGTGCTCGACGATGTCGGGCCGCCGGCATGGGTGCCGATGCGGGAGCCGATCGCCGAGCGGACGGCGGCAGGGTACTGCGGCTTGTACGAATCCCAGCACGATTTGCTGCTGCACGCGCTGGAGCGCCTGCACGCGTTGACGACCGCCTTCGCCGAGGTCGGCGGCGAGCGCAGTCCCGGCTTGCTGGTGGCTTGCGAGGACCGGCGGCTGCTGCCGGATCTGGCGGACTTTTTTGCGCGTCAGGGGCTGCCGGACGAGGATGTTCTGGTGCTCGATGAAGGCGCAGACCCGTGGTTGCATCGAGCCGGGTCGGCGCCGGGACGAGACTGCGCTCGGGCATCTGCGCTTGCGCGACCGAAGGTGGTGGTACTGGTCGCCGGACCGCGACCGCCGATCGATGTCGACCACCTGTGCATTGCCGTCCCGCTGCCGGCGTCACCGACGTCGACGATGCCGCTGGAGTGGTTCGTCGCCGCCGGCCTGCCGACGATGTGGCGCGATCGCGGCGCCATCGCCGAACTCAAGCGCGCCGATCGGCGCCGGATGGGCCGGGGTCAGGCGCCGACCAGCCTGATGGATCTGCTGCTGATCCTTGGCCCTGAGCATCGCTGGCGGCAATCGGGTTGCCGGTCCTTGCCGCGCCTGGAAGCAAAGGCAGCCGAACCCGGGTCGTCGGCCCTGGGCGATCTGATTCCCTGCCCGCTGCGTGAGGACGTCGACCGCTACGACTTTCCTGTGCCATCGATCGTGGGCGATTCGGCCATGGCAGCGGATGAATCGGCAGCGCCGCGAGGCCTGCGTTTTCCGCCGCTGCTGCTGGTCCGTCGTTCCAGCTCGCTTGCGGTGGCCAAGAGCCCCTACCCACGGCTGCCGTACACCTCGGGGCTGGACGGTTTCGACCACCGCTTTCTGGCTTGGGCGGAAGCGGACTCGATGATCGAGGCGTATTGCCCGGTGAATCGGCCCGGCTGGTCACTGCCGCGCTTTGACATCGACGCGCTGGGAATGGGCCTGTCAGCCTCCGGACCGCAGTACCTGGTGCGGACCGGTGAGTACATCTATCTGCTCAAGGTCGATGCCGCGACGTCGGATCGGGCCGAGCGCCATCGTCACCGGCTGGCAACAGCCGCCTGGTGTGAGCGCGTCAATCAATGGCCGGCCGAGCAGCGCGGGTATCGACAATGGCGCCATGCCGTACTCGGCACCGGTCTGCTCGACCAATGGCGTGCGGACGGCGGTCGCCTGACCGCCTTGCTGAAACATCGAAGCGTGCTGGCCCGTTCCGGCACCTTTGCCGGCAACGATTTCACAGCTCCGCGGTCATCTAGACCGATGGTCCGTCCGGTCCCGAAGCTCGGGCTGGTTCGCATTTGACGCCCGCATCGTGGCGGTCGGCCGGTCGGAGCGTTGGCGAGTCGGCGAGATCGACCGTGGTCGCTACCAGACCAGATCGTCCGGAACCGGAAACCGCTGGTAATAGTCGTCGTCTTCGCCGCCGGCTTCCTCGGCACCCGGCGGGGCGGCCTTGCCGTGATCGAGCACGATCAGTGCGGGATCCCGGTCATGGATCTTCTCAGCGGCCGCACGCGGAACAAGTTCGTAGCCGTCGCTGCCATGGCGGACGATCACGACACTGCCCTTGGCCAGCTGCGTGCGCAGCGTCGGGTCGACCAGGATGCGCTTGATCTTGCCCTCGTCGATGAAACCGTAGGCAATCTCGCCGTCGCGTTTGAGCTTGTGCTGTTCGACGATCTGCCGGGCCTGGGCACGAAGCTCGTCGGCCCGCGCTTGCGCATTGCGCTCGGCTGCGAGCGCCCGGTCGCGCTCGGCTCGTTCTGCCTGCAGGCGTTTGCCATCGACCTGTTCGGCATCGATCGCCGGCGCCGACTTGCCTTGGCGTTGTTTCTCCTGCTCGCGAACCACCTGCGCGACCTTGCTCTTCTTGACCAGGCCGGCCTTGAGCAGTTGTTCCTGCAATGGATTGCGCATGACGATACGGGTCGTCCTCTCGGATAGCGGATACCGCGATTGTAGGCCGCCGTCCAACCTGATGCATCGCTGCGGGCAGGCGCAGATCCTTGTCCGCTCCTGCCGCGACCCTATGGATGCAGCGCAACCGGTCTGAGGCCGGCCTTGCCGGCGCCCGAGGCAACGGCAAAGCAGCCAGCCGCGCTATCCTGGGCCATGGAGGACACGGTATCGCCGGCGCAAACCGACCGTGAACATTGTCGCAACTGCGATTCGCCGCTGCAGGGCTCGTACTGTGGCCAGTGCGGCCAGCGGCGAATGCGCGATGGCCGCTGGGACGCGACGTGCTCCCTCCAGTCGGCTCGACGTAGTGTCGGCTACGCC
>CAZFUH010000346.1:0-4125 GCA_964522235.1 uncultured Rhodanobacteraceae bacterium | reverse complement strand
ACCACCGACCCCAGCATTATGAGTGCTGTGCTCTAACCGGCTGAGCTACATAGCCATTGCGGGTCGCGCATTGTCCGAAGCCGTGGCCGGCGGTGTCAAGCGATGGCGACTGAACCGGGTCCGCGGCGAGAGGTCGATTTTTGCGATACTGCTGCCGGTTTACGATGCAGGCCGCGGAAATTGCAGGCTTTCGCTGCCATCGGCTTGTCATGGCTTTGCCGGCTGTGTTACACCGGACACAGTTGACGTGCAAGTGGAACCGGCGTGATTGATCCGGATGGCTATCGCCCGAATGTCGGCATCGTGTTGACCAATGGCTGCGGTCAGGTGTTCTGGGCGCGCCGGGTGCGACGGGATGGTTGGCAGTTCCCGCAAGGCGGCATGAACTCGGATGAGACGCCGCTGGAAGCGATGTATCGGGAGCTGCAGGAAGAAACCGGCCTCAACCCGGACGCGGTCGACGTGCTGGGCTCGACCGCCGGCTGGCTGCGCTACCGGTTGCCGCAACGCCATGTTCGCAGCAATGAGCGGCTACCCTGCATCGGTCAGAAGCAGGTCTGGTTTCTGCTGCGACTGATCGCGGAAGAGAATGCCGTGCGCCTGGACGGGACCGAGCATCCGGAATTCGACCAGTGGCGCTGGGTGGACTACTGGTATCCGTTGCACCATGTCGTGCACTTCAAGCGCCGGGTCTATGCGCGCGCCCTGTCTCAATTGGCGCCCTTGGCCGGGATCGCGCCGGAAGCCTGGTTGCAGCGCTTTCTCGGCGATGCCGACCACGTTCGCCGCGCCGCGCGCGCCGTTCCTGAGCCGACCCGATCCAGCGGTTGACAATCATTCGCATTCGCGTTTCAATACGGACACCCTGTTCCCGGGTGTACTCGTCATGTATGTCTGCGTCTGCAATGCTGTTACCGACCGCGTCGTCCGCGAGGCCGCGGCGTCAGGCGTCCGCTGTCTGGGCGAGTTGACCATGCGCACCGGCTGCGCCGGTGGTTGCGGCGCCTGTGCCGACTTTGCCCAGCAGTTGCTGAACGAGGCCGGCCAAGCCAGCGCCGTACAGCAGCCGATGTCGATGCCGGCTGCAGTTGCCGCCTGAGCGGTTGCCGCTACCGGGCGGCGTCTGAACCCTTTTCCTTAGTGCTTCAGCTACGACGCTCGCGACCTCCGGTCGCAGGCGCTGCCGATCATGCGTGCGATTCGCATTTCTGTTCCGGCAGCGGGTCGCCGTTGCCGCTAGGCTTGGTGGCTCGGAAACGGCAGGAGCGGCAGCGAAAATGAAAGGCGACAGCAAGGTCATCGAGCACCTGAACAAGGCGCTGTACAACGAACTGACCGCGATCAATCAGTATTTCCTGCACTCGCGCATGTTCAAGAACTGGGGCTTCAAGGAGCTGGCGGAGCACGAATACAAAGAGTCGATCGACGAGATGAAGCACGCCGACCGGCTGATCGAGCGCATTCTGTTCCTGGAGGGACTGCCGAACCTGCAAACCCTGGCCAAGCTGCGCATCGGCGAGACACCGGAAGAAGTGCTGCGTTGCGATCTGGAGCTGGAGTTGCAGGCGCTTCCGGACCTGCGCGCGGCGATCGCGCACTGCGAGCAGGTCAGCGACTACGTCAGCCGCGAGCTGTTCGAGGACATACTCGAAAGCGAGGAAGAGCATGTCGACTGGCTTGAAACCCAGCTCGACCTGATCGGCCGTCTTGGCGTCGGGCCCTATCTGCAGACCAAGATCGACGACTGAACCGCGGAGCGAGAAGCTTGGCTGGCGCCGGCAGCGTTCGGCGCTATGCTGTGCGACCGTCAATCGTGAACGCCGTCGATGTCAGGTCTTGCCCGCACACCCACGCCGCCTTATTACGCGGTGATCTTCACGTCGATACGAACACCCGCTGAGCCGGAACAATATGATGCCGCGGCGGCACGAATGCTCGAGCTGGCGCAGCAGCGGGATGGTTTCCTCGGCATTGACTCCGTACGCGCCGCCGACGGCAACGGAATTACCGTCTCGTACTGGCGCGATGAGGCCGCAATCGCCGCCTGGCGCAGGGATGCCGAGCATGCCGCGGTGCGCGAGCGCGGACGGCGCGCGTGGTACGGTCACTTCGAGGTGCGCGTGGCCAAGGTCGAGCGCGCCTATCAAGGCCCACCGGAGCCCGAACAAGCATGAGCGACGTTCTCGAACGAATCCTGGCCCGCAAGCGCGAAGAGGTCGCCGAACGGGCCGCGGTGCAACCCGCAAGCGAATTGCGGGCGCGCTGCCACGATCTGCAACCCACGCGCGGCTTCTTCAATGCCCTGGCCGTCCGCGTCGCCGATCGCCGTACCGCGGTGATCGCCGAGATCAAGAAGGCCAGCCCCAGCCGGGGCGTCATCCGCGAGCCGTTCGACCCGGAAGCGATCGCGCGCAGCTACGCTGCCGGCGGCGCGGCCTGCCTGTCGGTGCTGACCGAAGTCGACTTTTTCCAGGGCGCCGATCTGCATTTGCAGCAGGCACGCGCCGCATGCGCGCTGCCGGTACTGCGCAAGGACTTTGTCATCGACCCCTGGCAACTGTACGAGGCGCGCGTACTCGGTGCCGATTGTGTTCTGCTGATCGTTGCTGCGCTCGACGACGGACGGCTACGCGAACTGCTGGAGCTGGCGGATGATCTCGGCCTGGACGCCCTGGTCGAGGTCCACGACGGCGACGAGCTGGAACGGGCGCTGGCCACCCCGGCGCATCTGATCGGCATCAACAATCGCAATCTGCGCACCTTCGAGGTCACGCTGGAAACAACCTTGTCGCTGTGTGCGCGAGTCCCGGAAGGGCGTTTGCTGGTCACTGAATCGGGAATTCGCACGACCGAGGACGTGGCGCGCATGCGGGCGTCAGGCATACACGCGTTTCTGGTCGGCGAAAGTCTGATGCGCGCCGACGACCCGGGTCAGGAGCTGGCGCGGCTGTTCATGGCCGGCGACTGAACGCGGGCGGCTTGTGTTCTGCCGGGCCTGCCTGGACACCGGCAGCGCCGGTGGCCCAGGCGCCGGCTCAGTGGCTGGCGGCGGCGCGGTTGGCCGGAACGGCACCTTCCTGCATCAGCTTCGCGCCCTGCGGACTGCCGTGACCGAGCACGACGATGGTCTTGCCGCTGACCACGATCAGGTTTTGTTCTTCCAACTGCTTGAGTACGCGGCCGACCATCTCGCGGGAACAGCCGACGATTCGGCTCATCTCCTGACGCGAGATGCAAATCTTGCGTCCAAGCGGATGCACGGTCGAGTCCGGCTCCTCGCACAGGTCGACCAGGGTGCGGGCGACGCGGTTGGTCACGTCCATATAGGCCAGGCGGCTGACCTTGCGTGAGGTTGCGAGCAGGCGATCGGAAACCTGCGAGCCGATCTTGAACAGGATGCGCGGACATTCCTCCTTGAGCACCCCGTCGAGCAACTGGAACAGGCGCTCATAGCTGACTTCGGCAAGATCACAGGACGTACGTGTCCGAATCGTTACCGAGCGCTGAGGTGTCTCGATGAACAGGCCGAGCTCGCCGATGAAGTCTCCCGGGTTGACGTAGGCGAGGATGATCTCGCGCCCTTCATCGTCCTCGGCAATGATGCTGAGCGAGCCCTCGACCACGTAAAACAAGGTGTTTGCCGGGTCGCCCGGGCGCATGATCACCGCTTTGCTCGGATAGCGGCGGCGATGGCAGAGCGACAGGAATCGCTCCATAGAAACGCGGTCTGGTGCCAACGAGGCCGGTAGTTGCATGTCGGTCTGGTCCCCCGAAATCGAGCGCCGACTATGACCGATCGCCAAACGCCGAGCAACCAGTGAAGCACGTCACATTTGCGCCTGTCCGTCCCCGGTCCGATAATCCGCCCTCCCGGGCGTCGAAAGCGCCGCCCCTCCCCCATCTGGTAGGTCGATCCGTGGTCAAACCGCTCCCGCGCCTGAAGCTTCAGGGCTTCAACAACCTGACCAAGGCGCTGTCGTTCAACATCTACGATGTCTGCTATGCGGTCAGCGACGAGCAGCGTCAGCGCTATATCCACTACATCGACGAGGCCTACAACGCCGACCGGTTGACCCAGATCCTGTCCGACGTCGCGGAAATCATCGGCGCCAATATCATCAACAT
>CAZFUH010000345.1:0-4131 GCA_964522235.1 uncultured Rhodanobacteraceae bacterium | reverse complement strand
TTGCTTGGACGTTATCTCATCAAGTTGTCCTACGGCCTGCTTGCGGGAACCGTCGCTTGGCTCCATGAGCGTTGGAGAATCGCCCACAAGCGCGATTCGGCTCCGAGCAAGGTCGCCAAGTAGGAAAAGCGCAAAGCCCTGCCCTGGGTCGCCGGTCTCTATCGTCAACGTTGGGCCATGCGCACAAGGCGTCCACACCGATCTGCCGGCATTCCCTCAGGAATTCGATGCAATGATGGGGCACCCCGCTCAGACCGCCGGCGACTCACGGCCACGGCGAGGCGCCGGCCGTTCAGGCGGCGCGGTTTCCCGGTAAGATCGGCCACCGCTTGGAGCAGGGAACCATGGTCGAGGGAGATCGCAGACCGCTGAAGACGCGCGGCGCCGGTTGGGCGCAGGCGCTGGCTTCGGCCCTGGCGCGTACGGCACTGACCCCGAACCAGATTTCGTTGCTCAGCGTCGTGTTCGCTTCCGCCGGCGCCGCGCTGCTTCTGTACTGGCCGACACCGATCGGTCTGGTCCTGGTTGCGCTGTGTGTGCAGTTGCGCCTGCTGTGCAACCTGCTCGATGGCATGGTCGCGGTCGAGGGCGGCAAGGGCTCGGCGATCGGTGTGCTGTACAACGAACTGCCGGATCGAGTCGCCGATTCGCTGCTCCTGGTGCCGCTGGGCTATGCCGCCGGACAGCCGTGGCTGGGCTGGCTGTGCGCCCTGCTCGCCGCGCTGACCGCCTACGTCCGGGTCACCGGCGGCAGTCACGGCCTGGCGCAGGACTTTCGTGGCCCGCAGGCGAAGCCGCAGCGCATGTTCGTGATGACCCTGGCCTGCATCGCGACGGCTGTGGAACTGCTGTTGCATGACAGCGCCCATGTCTTGACCGTTGCCCTGGTGCTGATCGCGGTCGGTTCGGCCTGGACCTGCATCGCGCGAACGCGGGCGATCGCCAGCCAACTGCGCGCCAGCGAGACGTCACGATGATCGCGCGCCTGCTGGTCGCGATCGTCAAACTCCTGGTTGGCGCGCATCCGCGCTGGTTCGGCAGCGCGCCGTCGTTCCGGCAGCGCATCTACTTTGCCAACCACGGCAGCCACCTGGACACCTTGACCCTGTGGGCGGCATTGCCGCCGGAACTGCGTCGGCGCACACGACCAGTTGCGGCCCGGGACTATTGGGGCGGCGGCGGACTCAAGGGCCTGATCGCCGGTCGCGGCCTGAATGCCGTACTGATCGACCGTCAGCGCAGTGACGTCGATGCCGATCCGCTGGCGCCGCTGGATGCCGCACTCGCCGCCGGCGATTCGCTGATCCTGTTCCCGGAAGGCACGCGGCGCGACGATCCGCTGCCCGGGCCGTTCAAATCCGGTCTGTATCACTTGGCTCGACGGCATCCTCAGGTCGAACTGGTACCGGTCTACCTGGACAACGCCAGACGCAGCCTGCCCAAGGGCAGCCTGGTACCAGTGCCGTTGATCTGCACGGCGCGCTTCGGCCCTGCGATCGTCCTGCTGCCCGATGAGAGCAAGGACGCATTTCTGCAACACGCGCGGGCAGCGCTGGAGGCCCTGGCATGATCGAGTACGCGACCGCGCAGCTGCGCGCCACCATCGAAGGCGCGCCAGAGGAGTTCTGGTGGCTGGTCGGCGGCCTGTTCGGGCTGTTGACCCTGGCCAGCAGCATCGCCGGCTTTCTCGGCCGCGGCGGCCGCGGTGGTGATGTCGTCAGCAACCTCAAGGCGCGCATCCGCGCCTGGTGGTGGATGGTGGTCGTGCTGTGCGTGTGCTTTCTGATCGGGCCGGTCGCGACCCTGATCGTGTTCGCCCTGACCTCGTTCCTCGCCTTGCGCGAATTCGTCACCCTGACACCGACCCGGCGCGGCGATCATCTCGTGCTGTGCCTGTGCTTCTACGTCGCGATCCCGTTGCAGTACTACTTGATCGGTATCGGCTGGTATGGACTGTTCGCGATTCTGATTCCGGTCTATGGCTTCGTCCTGCTGCCTGCGCTATCGGCCCTGTCCGGCGACACCGAGCAGTTTCTGGAACGCAATACCAAGATTCAGTGGGGACTGATGCTGACTGTGTTCTGCATCAGCCACGCCCCGGCCCTGCTGATGCTGGAGATACCCGGCTACGAAGGTCGCGGCCTGCTGTTGCTGCTGTTCCTGCTGATCGTGGTCCAGCTCAGCGATGTCCTGCAATACGTGTTCGGCAAGCTGCTTGGCAGGCACCTGCTGGCGCCGAAGGTCAGTCCTTCCAAGACCGTCGAAGGCCTGGTCGGCGGCGGCCTGGCCGCGACCGGCGTCGGCGCCGCATTGTGGTGGATCACGCCGTTCACGCCACTGCAGGCGGCGGCGCTGTCGCTGTTGATCGTGGCCTGCGGCTTTCTTGGCGGATTGGCATTGTCGGCCGTGAAGCGAAGCCTCGGCGCCAAGGATTGGGGCGTGATGATCGAGGGCCACGGCGGCATGCTGGATCGCATGGATTCGGTCTGCTTCGCAGCGCCGGTGTTCTTCCACGTCGTCCGCTACGCGTTCACACCGTAGCGCTCCTGTCGGACCACAAGGACGTTCAATCCTCGTCGGGGAGTGGTGCTTCTTCGCCGACGCGCCAGTAGCGGCCGAACAGGTCGGCACCGGCTCCGCCGACCTGGCAGTCGGGATGATCACTGTGGCGGATCTCCAGGCCTTGCGCGGTGTAGCGGACGCGGACACGGCATTCGGTGTCCGGGTCCAGCGCCTCATACAGGCCGTTGCCTTCGTCGCCTTCGATGTGCAGGAACACTTGCTCCATCTCGCCGAACGCCGCTGGCCCCCACTCGTGCAGCGGGCCGCGACCGACACGCATCCAGAACGCGTCCAGACGCAGGACATCGTCACCGGTCGGGCGGATGCTGATCGTGTTCCAGGCACCATGGCCGGCGTATTGCCAGAACTCTCCGGTGTGTTCGCCGGCCGAGAGCCGGCCTTGACAACGCTGGTCGAGCTGGCGGCGGTTCGCCTGCGTGGCCTTGTGCTCGGCGCCTGCGGCTTCCAGCCAGGCGCGCGCGCGCAGGCAGTTGTCGGCACGCAGCCAGGCCAGCGCGGCGTTGTTGACCGCGATTTCACGACCATGCTGGAACGCCGCGTGGTCGGCATCGGCATCGGCTTCGCGCAGCGCGGTCTCTGCAAAATCGACCTGACGCTCGAACAGACGCACGGCTCGTTCATGATCCCCGGCCTGAAGGGCCTCGGTGCCGAGACGGTTGCATTGCGCGGTTGAACCGCAGTCGGCCGATGCCACCGGCCAAAGCACCGAGGTCAGGCCCAGGCCCAGGCTCACCAACATCTCAATCACCCCCGTCGCGGAATATTCGCTGCCAAGTGTAGCTGCGCCGGCCAGGTGGCGACCTGATGCACAATCTTGGTCGATCGGGAGCAAAGGTCCGGCCACGGCCGCGGATCTGGCTTGCCGCCAGCGGCAATGCTCCATCCTTCCATCGCGAATAAGCGATATAATCGCCGGCTGAACTTTACGGTTCCCGAGGGGCGCTGCAAGCCGCCGCCGCGACACGCGGTGAGCCGGATCAGGCTCGGGTTCCGGTTCCCGCAACGGCGCCCGCTCGCACCCACATGGAGCAAACGCCATGAATGCTGTTTTGAAGACCACCGCTGCACAGGACTACAAGGTCCGCGATATCACCCTGGCCGATCTCGGCCGCAGACGCATCCGCATGGCCGAGGAGGAAATGCCCGGCCTGATGTCAATCCGAGCCAAGTACGCGCCACTGAAGCCGCTGGCCGGCGTGCGTCTGTCCGGCTCGCTGCACATGACCAAGGAAACCGCGGTCCTGATCGAGACGCTGGCCGCGCTTGGCGCCTCCGTGCGCTGGGCCTCGTGCAATATCTTCTCGACCCAGGACGACTCCGCCGCGGCAATCGCCGCCAGCGGCATCCCGGTGTTCGCATGGAAGGGCGAATCCCTGGAGGAATACTGGGACTGCACCCTGGACATGCTGACCCACCCGGGCATGAAGGGTCCGGAGCTGATCGTCGACGACGGCGGCGATGCCACCTTGCTGATCCACAAGGGTGTCGACATGGAAAACGGCGACACCTGGGTCGACCAGCCCGGCGCCAACCATGAAGAGCAGGTGA
>CAZFUH010000344.1:0-4152 GCA_964522235.1 uncultured Rhodanobacteraceae bacterium | reverse complement strand
TCGGCACGTCCGGATACCGAAGCCACGATCCGTCTGAATCGAGCACACATGAATTCCCGGGTTGGCGATGCCGGGACCGCGCTCGCCGATGTCGAGCGGGCGCTTTCGATCCGCCTGGAACTGTTCGGCGAGGCGCATCATCTGACGATCGAAACGCTGGGCTTCCAGGCCGTCGTGCTGACCGAACTGGCTCGATACGACGAGGCCATTGCCGCGGCGCAACGCGCCATCGCCATTGAGCGCGATCTGCCTGGTGGCGGCGAGACCCTGCTGGCGGCGCAGCAATACAAGGCGCTGGGCAGCGCGCAGTGGCGCGGCGAGCGCCTGGACGACGCCGAACAGACCCTGCGCCGCACGCTGGAACTCTACCTGCTGCACCTGCCGCCGGATCACCTGGAAGTGGCCTTCGTGCACAACGAGCTGGCGGCGGTGTATTCCGGCCTGGGCAACTACGCTGCGGCACTGGACGAGATGCTCAAGGTCTGGGCGGTGTACCGGGATCTGTCGCCGGAGCAGCCGACCGTCGTCCAGTCCCTGATCGCGAGCAATGTTGCCGATGTCTACGCCAAGCTGGGCCAGGGCGGGCCCGGAGTGGAATGGGCGCAGCGGGCATTGGCGTACGCCGCCACCACCTTGCCGGCGGAGCACTGGTATGTCGGCAACATGCGCAGCGTGTACGCGGCCAACCTGCTGTTGCTGGGTGATCTCGACGCCGCTCTGGCCGAGGCAAGCGCTGGCGAAGCCCTGTTCGTCAGCGCGCAATCGCCGGTGCAGCCGAACATGATCCGTGAAAACCTGGAGCTGCTGATACGCATCCATGAAGCTCGCGGCGACGCGTTACGCGCCGCCGAGTACCAAGCGAAGCAGGCAGCCGCCGTCGAAGCGACACCGGAAGCCGATTGACAGCTCGCGCCAGCATCCGGGCGCCCGTATACCTGCATCGAGCACTGACGCATGTTCGGCCACCGCCCAGGCTCCCAGCGCACTTCGCGTTCAGTCGACGAGATCGTAGGGCACCAGTCGCTGCACGGGCACAAACGACACTGGGGGTGGTGGATCGTCGCCGGCACCGAAGTTCGCATTCTCCAGTACCCAGATCCGGCCAGGCTCACGTCGTACCAGTTCCCAGCCGCGCCGATTGATCACTGCGCCGCCGGCCGACTGGTAACGATCGAGCAGCAGGCGCGCCGATGGTGCCGTGTCCGTCAGCAGCCACTGCACTGGTTGCGACGGCGCCTGCAGCATCTGACCGCCACCACCGGTTGCGAGCGTCCAGCCGAACAGCGAACACAGTCCGAATGGCTCCAGGTCGCGCAGATCGCGCCACGGTCCGTCACAGACGTTGCCGTTGATTCGGGTGCGGTAGCTGCCGGGCGTATTCAAGGGTGTGAAGTGCTCGGACGGAGGATCGAGTTCGAGCAGCAGACCCTGCCAGATGCCGTCGGCCAGACCAGACAAGCTGCGTACTGCGACCCGCCAGATGCCGGGCTGCTCTTCGTTGAAGAATCGCAGCTCGACCGTTCCGTGCTGATAGGCGATGGTCAGTGTGTCCGGCCCACTCACCGAGATTGCAAAGCTGTTGCCGCGCCGGTCAGTCGTCCCGGTGCCGTTCGCTTGCACGAAATGGACGTCATAGACCCCGGGCCATGGCTGCTCTGCGACCGGATCCGCCGGCATCGGCAGGAGGAAGGTGCGCCCGGCGAGATCGGGCACGTCGGCGTGGAATTGGGCTGGCAGCGGATCGTGCTGCAGCAGCGGAAAACCGAAACGGGCAGGAAAGAACTGGTCTGGCTGCGGCGGATCGTGCAGGGAAATCGCATGGACATCGAAGGACGATGCGATCTCCAGTCGTCCACCCGGACCCTCGGTCGCGCGTACCCGCATTGGTCTTTGTTCATAGCGCCAGGCACCGGGTTGAATCTGCACGAAGAACGGCTCGTCGCCCGGGCGATGCAGGGTCAGGGTGCCGTCGGTTTCAGTCGTGACCGAGGCGGGAATTTCGTCGGCGGTGTAGCCGCGGATCACCGCCTGATCCGGACCGGTCAGCATGATGCTGGGACGGCCGATGATCGAGCCGTCAAACGGGAAATGATCGAACCACGGCACGCCGGTGGGAACGCTGCGTAGCGGCACGGTGTCGGGATCGATCGGCAGCGCGTCGCGCAGTTGGCACCAGTTCGAGGTCGGCGGCGTGCAGGTATCCGGATTGGTCAAGGCGAGGAAGTCGGAGTTCAGGATCTGCGCGAAGCCAAGTTCGTGGATGGCGTGCAGCGTGTTCTCAGCGCCAGCCGGCAGTGCCAGTTCCCCGGCAGCAACCAAGGCCAGCGCATAGGTCAGCCGGCTCGTATGGCCGGTCTGATAGGCACGAATCGCGCGATCGAACGTGGTCTGGTCGGTGATCGGCGAGTTGCCGTTGTAGGCTCGCAAATTCGCGCTGATCGCCGTGGTACGCGGGCCGGCGTTGACGAAGGCCAACTCGTCGGCATCCAGTACGCCGTCTCCGCCGCTGCGCGTGAACAGCCAGTCGTAGCGACCGAGCGCGGAAGACCAGGCGATATGCGACTGGCTGCCGCGTCCAAATGCGCGCAGTTCGATGAACGCCGTCGGTTCGCGCCCCTCGACAACGAGTTGAAAGCCACCGCTGCTGTCACTGTGTGAGGTGTAGGTCCGACCGCCGGTCCGGGCCTCGATGCGTGCGTTTGCGAGCACGGTCGGCGCGCGTACAACACCGTCAATGCGCAACCCAGGTTCGAAGCCGGCGCGAAACAAGCCGTCGTCTGGCGTGTGTGACTGCGCTCCGCCGGACATGAGGATGGTCGCGGCAAAGCCCAGATATCGAATGGCGGAGTTCAGCATGGAGTGGTTCCTCTGTTGACTCGGGTATGTCGGCGTCACGGCAGGCGCTCCTTCGGGATGCCAATGCAAGGGTGTTTGCAGAGCCTGGCGGAGTCCGACTCTGAAACGGCTCATCGGACTCGCCAGTTCGATTGGCCGCGTTGCAGTTGCCGAACAAGCGATCCGCGATTGCCAGCCTGGGGCAAGCCGATGGCATGAAGTCGACAAGAACGGTTCATGGCCGTTCCGCGCCCTGACCGCCCGACCGGAATCGGCGCTCGGCAGTGCTTGAATCCGTGTCGGAGCGCCCGCACCTATGCGCCATCGGCGGCTCGCCACTTGCGACCGTCATTTGCTCATTGCCTCGAGGAATCCAGCCATGCGCATGGACAAGCTGACGTCGCGCTTTCAGCAGGCCCTGGCCGACGGTCAGTCGCTGGCGGTCGGGCGCGATCACAATATGATCGAACCGGTACACGTGCTGATTGCCCTGCTCGACCAGACGGGCGGCAGCGTGCAGCCGCTGCTGGCCCAGACCGGTGCCAATGTGCCGGCTCTGCGGCAACGCCTGGGCGAAGCGCTGGACAAACTGCCGCAGGTCAAGGGCCAGGAAGGCAGCCTGAGCATCGGCAATGACTTGAACCGGCTTCTGAACCTGACGGACAAGCTGGCACAACAGCGTGGCGACTCCTACATCGCCAGCGAGCTGTTCGTGCTCGCGGCAGTCGACGACAAGGGCGCCGTCGGACAGGCACTGAAGGCGGCCGGCGTGCAGAAGCCGGCATTGGAGCAGGCGATCACGGCGATGCGCGGCGGTGAGAAGGTCGCCGACCAGGCTGCCGAGGATCAGCGCCAGGCGCTGGAGAAGTTCACCATCGACCTGACCGCGCGCGCCGAAAACGGCAAGCTGGACCCGGTGATCGGCCGTGACGAGGAAATCCGCCGGGTCATCCAGGTGCTCAGCCGCCGGACCAAGAACAACCCGGTGCTGATCGGCGAGCCGGGCGTCGGCAAGACCGCAATCGTCGAGGGCCTGGCCCAGCGCATCGTCAACCACGAAGTGCCTGAAGGGCTGCGCGGCAAGCGCGTGCTGAGTCTGGACATGGGTGCACTGATCGCCGGCGCCAAGTTCCGCGGCGAGTTCGAGGAGCGCCTGAAGGGCGTGCTCAAGGATCTGGCCAAGAACGAGGGCCAGATCATTCTGTTCATCGATGAGCTGCACACGATGGTCGGCGCCGGCAAGGCCGAAGGTTCGATGGACGCCGGCAATATGCTCAAGCCGGCCCTGGCGCGCGGCGAGCTGCACTGCATCGGCGC
>CAZFUH010000343.1:0-4168 GCA_964522235.1 uncultured Rhodanobacteraceae bacterium | reverse complement strand
TGACGGCGTGGTGTGGGTTCTGAACAATTCGACTGAAGTCATCCTGTATCTTCGTTCTTCGATCCAGCCGAATCCCGAGCCGGCCACGAATGCCTGAACGAATCGCTTCGAATGCACCTGACGGTATCAGTTGGCTAAGGATTGCCGGATTGGTCGTGATCTCGGTGATGTTGCTGTCGGCGATCGTCTTTGCACCGGTCCGCAGTTCCGATGGCGAGTGGTCCGTGGCCGACTATGGCGAGGTCGCGCCGATCGAAGTGTGGGTGTTGGTAGCGCTTCTTCATTCCTACCGCGAGCGGATCGAGTGGCAGCCGGTCGCGGTCGCCGGCGGCGAGTAGGGTGTCTCACGGATGGCGATCAAGACACCTTCAAGAGTGGTTGGTTTTCTGGTCACGACCTTTCTGCTGGGAGCTGGCCTGTTTTTTTCCGCTTTCGCCATCTGGGGGGAGCACTGGTACGCCCAGGTCGCGCTCGGCATCTGGGGGCCGGTCTTTCTGTACTGCGCATTGTTTCTTGATCCGGTGACGAAAATGCGCGCGTTCATGGCGATCACCTTGCGCTACAACCCGGATGATCCGGAGCCATACCGTCGCGCAAAGCAGCGAAAAATAGCGCCGCCGCGACCCTGGCGGGTATCGCAGTGCCGCAGCAGTCGCAAGTACCGAGTGCGGCATCGACTCTGACGACAGTTCGCGCCGACAATCCAAGCTCCATCACAGTGTCAGTGCCAGCGCCGGCGCCGAGCGCAAGGCCGGAGGCGGTCGGGGACTGTTGCTGCTCGACCATTGGCCTCGGTGTCGGTGTCGGCTGCGGTTGACCGGCACCGTCGCCATTGTCCGCGGCCGCGTCTGCCGGCGCCCGGCCGGTTGTTGCTGGACGCGGATCGAAACCGTCGCTGCCGGTGCTGGCGATGGAGGTCGACGAGCGGCCGAATCCGAAACCGCGGTCCGTACCCGGCGTGGGAGCGGCTGCGTAGTCGCTGTACAGATAGGCAAGGGCAAGCAGACCGGCGACGGCACAGGCGAAAGCAAGACGGCGGTGGATCATGACACGGCTCCGAGGCTGGCTTACTCCCGAAGGCGCAGACCGGGATCGGATCGGCTCAGCAGTCGGTCATGTTCGTGGCGATCGCCTGGCACAGCTCTTGCCGAACCTCGGCGACGAAGCGTCGAATCCGGTCGGTCGCTTCGGGAACCTCGGACAGGACCTGTTCGGCTCGCCGCAATGCGTCGGCGGCCTGGTCCGGGGTGCCAGCGTGCAGGCTGGCCTGGGCGAAAACGGCAAGCGCAACCGCACGCTCGCTGCCGCCGTGGTCGAACAGCCGCTCGGACATTGCTACAGCTTCGCTTGCGCTGTCCAGTGCAAGTGCCATGCGTTCTACGGTGATCGCCTGCCGGGCGAGGTTGGTCAAGCCAAGCACGATCATTGGATGGTCGCCTTGAAAGACCTGCTTGCGCATCGCAACCGATTCGGCGAGCAGGTCCAGAGCGCGGTCGTTGTCAGCCATATCCCGTGCCAGCAGAGCACGGTTGTTGAGCAGGATCGCGATGTCACGGCTGCCATCCGGGAAGATCGTCGAAAGCAACTCGGCCGAATGAGCGTACAGGGCGTCGGCGTGGCCGAGTTCCTCGAGTCCATGCATGACATGGGCAAGGTTGGAGACAATGTTGGCGTGTTCGTGGATCGTCACCTGTACGCCGTCTTGCTCGATTGCACCGAGCGCCTGCTGGATATGCTCGCGGGCGCGCAGGTAGTCCGGAATGTCCAGATACAGCACGCCCAGGTCGTTGTGGCTGACCGCATACAAGGTACTGCGGGTCTGGCCGCTGTCGCGCAGGCGCGCGATCACGGTCTGGAACAGTTCGATCGCTTCGCTGTTTCGACCTTGGTATTGGCGCAGCAGGGCCTTGGCTTCGAGCAGTTCCAGCGTTCGCGCATCGTTCTCGCCGAAGGCGGATTCGGCCTCGCGCAGTCCTCGTTCGATCTGTAGCTCGGCCTGGTCCAGACGATGACGGCTGAGCATGCTGTAGCCGATCGCGTAGCGAATGCCGGCGGATAGCGCGGCCCGGTCGCCAAAGCGCTGATCGACCTGTTCCGCGGCAGCATCCAGAGCCTGGCCGAGCGTGACCTCCTCTCCGGTGTTTCCGGGGTCGGAGCGGGCGAGGATATCGATCAGGAACTGGTTGATCTCAGCCGCGTCGGCGGCGGCTTGGCGTGCCTGCCGCGCTTGTTCGAGCGCCACGCCGGCGGCCGCCAGTATCGCAGTCAATGCGAATGCGACACCGGCACTGGCCAGGCGATGCCGACGCAGAAACTTGCCGATTCGGTAGGTTCGGGTATCGGCGTGGGCGGCGACCGGATGACCGTCCAGGTAGCGACGCAGGTCGTCGGCCAGTTCCTGCGCCGAGCCATAGCGGCGTTCGGCCTGCTTGTGCATCGCCTTGGCGACGATCTTGTCCAGATCGGTGCCGATCTCGTTCTTGCGCTGGCGTCGTTGCGCCGGAGACGATTCACGGTCGTGCAGCACCCGGCTCGGTGCTTCGGGCTCGTGTTCACAGACCATGCGTTCGGCTTCGGCCGGGCTCAGCGCGTCCAGGTCATAGGGGCGTCGGTCGGTGAGCAGTTGGTAGAGCATGACGCCGAGCGAGTAGACATCTGAACGCGTCGTGATCGGCTGATGCCGCACTTGTTCCGGGCTTGCGTAGGCGGGCGTCATGGCCGCCAATGCCGTGTGCTCGCGGCCTTCGATGCCAGCTCGCGCCGGATCGAGCAGCTTGGCGATCCCGAAGTCGAGCAGGCGCGGCTCGCCGTCGGCCGCAACCAGGATATTGGCCGGCTTCAGGTCGCGATGCACGATCAGATGTCGGTGCGCATCCTGGACACCGTCGCATACCTTGCAGAAGACACGCAGGCGCTGCCGGACATCGAGGGCATGGTCGCGACAATACTGGGTCAGCGGCACACCGTCGACATACTCCATGACCAGATACGGGATACCCGACTCTGTGCTGCCGCCATCCAGGATGCGGGCAATGTTCGGATGCCGAAGCTGGGCCAGGATCGAGCGCTCCTCGTCAAAGCGGGCGATCAGTAGTCGGCGCAGCTCGCCGCTGCTGGCCAGATGCAGGGGTTGCACCAGTTTGATCGCGACCTGCTGTTCGTAGACCTCATCGGCGCGGCGTGCGAGATAGACCACGCCCATGCCGCCGGCTTCGATCAGACGCATCAGCTGGTACGGGCCGACCCGTTCACCGGTTTCGGGCAGACGAGGGATCTCGACCGCGCCGGAGGTCGGCGGTTGCTCCAGAAAATCGCCAAGCGAATTCTCGCGTTCAAGCAGGCGTTGCAGCCGCGCCCGGGTTTGCGGCGAAAGATCCTGAGCGCTCAACCAGGCCTCGCGCTCAGGCTCGGGCCGTTCCATTGTGCGCTCGAACAGTCGCAGCAGCTCCAGTTCGGCTTCGACCGTCATCGACTCATGCCCGCAAGATTGCGCCGTGGCGGACGTGGCTGCGCGTTGGCCGGTTCATGTGCCGGGTCATTCGCTCAGCGCGTCGAACAGCCAGGTTCGCGCCGCCTGCCAGTGCCGTTTGACCGTTGCCGGCGACATTGCCAGCGCTTGTGCAGTCTCTTCGATGGTCAGACCGCCAAAGTAGCGAAGTTCGACGATCCGGCCCTTGTCCGCGTCCAGTGCCTCCAACTGGGTCAGCGCCGAGTCCAGGCTCGCCAGGTCGAGCTCGCTGCTGTCGCCGGCCAGGTCGACCTGGGTCAGGGACAGGCGCTCGCCGCCATCCCGCTTCGCGGCATTTCGGCGGCGCGCATGATCGACCAGGATCTCGCGCATCAGTCGGGCGGCGACGCAGGCGAAATGGGCGCGATCGTGCCAATCGATGCGTTCGACCCCACTCAGGCGCAGGTAGACCTCATTGACCAGGGCGGTCGGCTGCAAGGTATGGCCACTGCGTTCGCGCGCCAACTGCCGGTCGGCGATGGCGCGCAGTTGCGGGTAGATTGCCTGAACCAGACGGTCGCGGGCCGAGGCATCGCCTTGGCGCCAGGCCGCGAGCAGTTGCGTGACGGGAGCGTCCACCGGCACAGTGTATCAGTGACCCCTACACTAGGAGCCTGCGCGGCAGAAACGTTCGAGGCGAAACGGATGCCATCGTCATTG
>CAZFUH010000342.1:0-4169 GCA_964522235.1 uncultured Rhodanobacteraceae bacterium | reverse complement strand
AATTCATGTGTGCTCGATTCAGACGGATCGTGGCTTCGGTATCCGGACGTGCCGAATGCACCGAATCCAGAGCGGCCAGCGCCTGCTCGTAGGCATCCAGCGCCTCAGCCAGGTTGCCGCGCCGCTGCTCTACGGCGCCGAGGTTGCGCAGAATATGCGCGAACTCGTCTCGGGCATCAGCCGGCACGCCGTCCAGCGCCGTGCGCAGATGCTGCTCGGCGGCATCGAGATCACCGGTGGCGATTTGAAAATTGCCCAATGCGCCGAGCACCCGCCAGCGATCTGTCGGCGCCACGCGCAAAAGCAATGCCTCGGCACCCGCGATGGCGTCGTCGAAGTTCTCGCTGTGATACAGCGATTCGAGCCTGCCCAGGTGCGCCTCCAATTGCTCATCCAGGCCGACGTCGACACGGGTCATCAGACCAATGGCCTCGTCATAGACCCGGATCGCCAGCGCATGCTGGCCCATCGCGCGACGTGCGTTGCCAATGCCGGTCAGTCCCTCGGCGAGCAGGTCCGGCTGCTCGGCCAGCTCCAGATGCATGCGACGCGAGGTTGCCTCCATCAGGCTGTTGAGATCGGTTGTGCCGCTTTCCGCACCAGTGGGATCGGCCGCGCGGATCGAGCCGATCAGCAGATCGGTGACGGCGCGTGCCCGCGCCGCCTCACGCTCGGCGCGATCGCGCTGGCGCTTGAGGTCGTCGGCCTGTACTGCCAGCAACACCACCAGCACGGCGATCGCCAGCAAGGCCAATGCCGAGGCCGGCGCCGCGATCGGGTTGCGCTGCACGAGCTTGCGCAGCCGGTAAGCGATACTGTCCGGCCGCGCCGCGACTGGTCGCTTGCCCAACACGGCACGTAGATCCTCGGCGAAAGCGTCGGCGCTGGCGTAGCGCCGCGCCGGCTCGGCATGCATCGCCTTGGCGATCACCGCATCGAGATCGGTCGGCACTCCAGACGCCATTCCACTCGGAGCCGGCGCGCCGTTCTCGATTCGCCGCAGCGCCTCTGTCACCGGCAGTCTTGCCAGGTCGAACGGTCGCTGCCCGGTCACCAGCTCGTACAGCACGGCGCCGAGCGCGTACAGGTCAGCTGCGACCGACGCCGGTTCGCCGCGCAACTGTTCGGGGCTGGCATAGTCCGGGGTCAACCAGCGTGTCAGCGTCGCGGTCGCGCCCCCACTCTCCTCACCCAGGACACGGGAAACGCCAAAGTCGAGCAGTACCGGGCCGCCACGGGCATCGATCAGGATGTTGTCGGGCTTGATGTCCAGGTGCACCACCAACTGCCTGTGTGCGGCACCGACTGCCTCGGCGACTTTGGCGATCAGCTCGATGCGCCGTGCCATTGTCTGCCGCGCCGCGGCCACGGCAATCGGTTCGCCGTCGATCAGATCCAGCACGAGGTACGGCCAGCCCTCGTCACTGCGACCGAAATCGCGCAGCCGGCAGATGCCCGGATGATCCAACCGCGCCAGCACCGCCGCCTCGCGCACGAAGCGCTGCGCCGCCTCGGCATCAAACACCGGAACCGACAGCAGCTTGATCGCGGCGCGTTGATGCACGCCATCGCGGTCGCGCTCACCGGCATAGACCACGCCCATGCCACCGCGGCCCAGCTCGGCGGTCAGGGTCCAGCCGCCAAGTTCGCGGCCGATCAATTCGGGGGTATCGAAGCCGCCCAAACGGCGCAGGCCGTCACTGTGCAGCGCATCCAGACCGAGCGTATCGGTCTGGTGGGCATCGAGCAGCCGCGCCAGCCGCGCCGCAAGTTCAGCATCGCGCTGCGCCAGCGCGCGCAGGGCATCGACTTGCTGCGCCGGAGCCTGTTCGACCAGGTCGGCGAACTCCCGCTCAAGTGCCTGTGGATCGATCGCCATGGCCGCTCCCAATCATCGTGTCGCGTCGATCGTCCGAATCCCATATTGGGCAATGATCTGGTCCCGGGTCACGACCTCGAAGCCACCCGACATGGCCTGTGCGACGAGCATGCGATCGAACGGGTCACGGTGCAGCGGCTGCAGACGACCCGCTGCTTCGCCATCGAAGAATGTGATCGCGAGTTGCTCGAAGCCTTCCTCGTCGACGATTCGCTGAAGATCGTCCGGAGCATCGAGCTTTCCCAACGCCTTCTTGATCGAAATCTCCCAGGCACTGGCGGCGCTGACCCAGACCTCGTTGCGACCGTCCGCGATCAGCACACGCGCGCTGTGACCCAGACGGGGATCGTCCGCCAGCCACCACAGCAATGCGTGTGTATCGAGCAGCAAGCGCCTCATTCGGGGTCCTCGAAATCAACGATCACGTCGGGCGGTGTCGCGTCGAAATCGTCCGCGATGCGGAGCTGACCCTTCAGGCGTCCCGGACTGCGGTTCACACGCGCTTCCTGGTGCGGCAACAGATCCAGATAGGGTTTGCCCGCCTTGGCAATCACAACCTTCTCTCCCTTCCAGACCAGCTCGCCCAGTTCGGACAGCCGGGATTTGGCTTCATGCATGTTGACCTGGATCTTGCTCATCGCCTGCTCCTGTGTCGCCCTTAGCCAAGCTTAGCTAAGTCAGCCGAAAGAGGGCAAGTCGTACACCCAGATTGGAATGATTCCTCGTCGATCGTCCTGCTCGTGCCGAATCAAGACGATCCACCTGCTGAACCATCACCGCGTCCACGCACCAGCGCGTTGCCGTTCTCACGACCGTCCGGGCGCAGGGCGTCGGCGAGCCAGGCGCAGGCGAAGGCCCAATCGCGCTTGATCGTCGCCAGACTGACGGCCAGCGCCTGGGCGACCTCGGTCAGCTCCAGGCCACCGAAACTGCGCAGGGTCACGACCTGGGCCGGGCGCGGATGGTCCACGGCCAGCCGGGCCAGGGCACGATCGAGATCGAGCAGGCGCTCGTCGCTGAAGCCGTGCTCGCGATCGGCTAGGGAGAGTGTGATCCGGACCTGGCCACCGCCGCGCTTGTCGGCCAAACGCTCACGCGCCTGATCGACCAGCAGATTGCGCATCGCCGTGGAGGCCAGCTTGTAGAACTGCTCGCGCCCGGACAACGCCTCACCGGGCGGTTTCAGCCGCAGCCAGGTCTCGTGCACCAGCTCGGTCGGAGTAAACGGTTGCGCCTGTTCGCGGCGCAGGCGCGCCGCGGCGATCTCGCGCAACTGACCATAGACGGCTCGGGCCAGCCGCTCAGCGACGCCGGGATCGTGCGGGCGCGCCTGCCAGTCGAGCAGGCACTGGGTCGTGGCCAGCATCGTCGCAGCAATCCCTTCAAGGTTCGAACAACGCGAGCCTAGACCGATCCCAATGGCCGGATCAAGCACTCGGAACCGGTCGTTCGCATCTATCCAGTCCACGGCCCTATCGAGGTCGCATCGTGGTGAGCCGTGAGCCGTGAGCCGTGGCCAGCACGGATTCCGCCAGACCAGGCAAACCACCCATACACCGGATCGAGGAGAGGACCATGCACCGGATCAGTTTCGTCATCGCTGTGCTGCTTGCCGCATGCTCCGGCAAGCAGCCCGGCGAAGCCGACATCCGCCAACAGTTCGAGCTGACCGAACTGCCCGGCCTGGTCGAGCTGAAATCGTTTGCACTGGAACAGCGGCGCAACACCGGCAGCGACGAGCACCCGGTCTGGCTGGCACGCTACACGGCGCAGATCGCGCTGCGCGAAGACACCTATGAGCTCGACACCGTCGAGGGAGACACCCGCCTGCTCAAGCCGATGCGCCGTGCCGGCGAGGCCTTTCCGCTATACGGCCTGGTGCGCTCCGAGCTCGCCGGCGACGGCTGGCGGCACAGCTTCCAACGCGACGGCAGCAGCAATCCCGTACTCGGTCGGCCACGCGGCGACTATGGCCCGGATGCCCTGGTCGCCGGATCGCCCCAGGCCACCGCACTGCTCGCCGAGATCGAACGCCAGCGCGACCAGGAACGCATCGCCGCCGAGACCGCGCACGCCGCCCAGGAGGCCGAGCGCCGCCGCGCCGAGCAGGCCGAAGCCGACAAGCGCCGCCGTATAGAGGAGACCGTTGCGAGGTTCCAAGCCGAGTTCGCACCGGTAACCTTGGAACGATTTCAGTACGGATGCGACCGAGGTTTGATCGGCAAATCGTTTTACTACCTCGTGGAGAGCCTCGACCCAGCTGGTGGCGGCGACTGCCGAGGCACAGACA